>CANJZR010000259.1 GCA_947479075.1 Planctomycetaceae bacterium | reverse complement strand
TCTCCTTCAACAGCTTGATCTTCGGCTCTGTCACGCGAGTTCCGGACAAGTCGAGTAGTTTCAGCTGCTTCATCGTCTTCGCCGTACTGAGAAAATCATCTGTCAGATTCAGCTGTCCAAGCCGCAGCTCTTCCAGCTTCTTCAGGCGGTTGACGCCCTTCATGTTCGCGTCCTGCATGTTATTCCCGGACAGGTCCAGGACTCGCAGCTCGTCACATCCATTCATGCCATTGAGAGCCACTCCCACCAGTTCACATCGAGCCGCCCGCAGGACTTCCAGCTGCGGCAGATCGTTCATCTTCTCCATGCCGTAGAAGCCAAACTTCGAACCGGTGACATTGAGCTCACGGAGATTCCGGAAGGCCCCCTTGGCAGTCAGGGTCTTGAAATCCTTCCCATAGACATCGGGATTGCCCGAGAGGTCGAGGAATTGCAGCCCCTCGAATTCAGCCAGCATCGGCAGGATGCCGTCCGTCACGGCACACCCGGACACGGTGACCGATTGCAGGTCTTTGAGCGGCAGCAGGTTTTGAATTCCCAGATCATCGACACCACGCATACGGGCCAGAGTCAACGACCGCAGACCTTCGACCTCTGCGACCGATGCCAGTCCGCCACTGGTGACCCTCGTCTCGGTGAGATTAAGTTCCCCCAGCTTCGGGAATGCGGCCAGATACTTCATGCCGACATCGGTCACCGCACTGCGGGACAAGTCGAGCACCGTGATCGCGTCGAGACCCTCTTTGAGTTCAGCCAACTGTTTCAGGCTGTCGTCATTCTTCTCCGGACTCGACAACGCGAGGAACTCGGAAATGACCTGCTCTGGGGTCCTGGCCACAGGGGCGGGAACTGACGTTGGTGCCGGAGCAACGGGCGGAGCGGAAGGAGCGGCCTGCGGCGCGGGAGCCGGATCAGCGGGCTTCTCGGTCATCGACCTAATCGCATCACAACCGCCCAGCGTGATCACGAAAGCCGCCCACAACAGGCACATCATCGACTGCGATAACCGTCTCAATAGTGAATTCACAATGACACCTCTTCATGGGGGAGAATGACGAACTGCCCGCAAACTGAAAACATTCCCGGATAATACCGCCGCCACGGGGAAGTGAAAGATCATCCCGCCAGACTGGCCAGCTGACCACCCCTTGCACGGGACTCGCCCCATCAGCAGAAACCGAGGCTGAAGCCGCATATATTGCCGGAAAGTCAGCACCAAGCAGCTGACTGGCGTGCCCTAGGAGGTGCCCCAGCAAGCTTAATCCAGGCCGCAAATTTTACCCAAGTTATTTATTGAGCACTTCAAAAGTCCAATTGCATCAAGTTTGACACCTAAGCGGGTCCTAATGCTTTGACCGGTTGTACGAGTTCGATTGATTATGCGGGCGTTTTTCTGCGACATCGCTGGAACTGTTTACCGTGAACTCACTCCTGCCAAGGACGAACACCTTGCAACGTCTCGCCTTCGTGATTCTGGCACTGCTCGCGTGCGAGTGGACAGTTGATCACAATCGCCTCTTTGCGCAAGAGGACGACGAAACATTGAGCGTTCAGGAACCAGTCCTGTTTGAAGATAACGTCGATACTTCGACACCAGTCACCGACTCGCTGAATGACCGATTGAATGCACTCGAACAAGAGATCGAGATGCTGAAGGCCCGTCCCGTCGCCGCCCCGCCCACCCCCGTCGACCCCATTGGCATGACTGGCAAATGGAACTATGGGATGGAACTCAACAGCAACAACAAGGCGTTCAAGATCCACGTCGGCGGTCGCGCTCAGCTCGACTCGGTCTTCTATCAGAACAGTGAGTCGTTCAATAACACCGGGGGTGCCAAAGCCCAGGACGCCGTCAACCTGCGGCGAGGCCGTCTCCGCGTGGATGGCACGATGTACGAAATCTTCGACTTCGCTGCGGAGTACGACTTCGTCAACGAATTCAACATCAACCCCGGTGAGATCGCGTCCGAAACCAATCACGCCACGGTCACTGCGGTTACCGATCTCTGGATCAACATCAAGCAGGTCCCGTGGATCGGCAATCTCAAGATCGGAAGTTTCAAAGACCCCATCGGGATGGAGCACCTGACCAGCAGCCGCTTCCTCGAGTTCATGGAGCGAACCCCGATTCAGGACACGTTCACGGGAGCATTTAACAACGGATTCCTCCCCGGCATTCAGGCCTGGAACACCTACGACGAAGAGCACGGAACCTGGGCCACAGGATTCTTCAAGAACACCACCAACATCTTTGATAACGGCTACGGCGACGGCGAGTACGTCTGGACGAGCCGTGGGACCTACCTGCCAATCTACGAAGACGATGGTGACACTCTATTGCACCTCGGTATCGCGGGGAGCATGCGGGACCCGAACAACGGCGTCTTGCGCTACCGTTCACGTCCGTCGTTGAGAAACGGAGCCCCCAGCGGCATCAACCCGATCTTCATCGACACGTTGACATTCGAATGCACCCACCAGAATCTGCTCGGGCTGGAACTGGCCGGCAACTATGGTCCGTTCAACTTTCAGTCCGAGCTGATGAACTCGTGGACAAACAACACGGTCGTACCATATGGCCCTCTCGCTGGCGTGAACCTCGGGACAGCCTACGTCAACTCGTTCTATGTCGAGGGGCTGTACTTCCTGACGGGTGAGACTCGTCCATACGAACGCAAGCAGGGCGTCTTTACCCGTGTGATTCCCAATGAAAACTTCAAATGGGGAAAAGGACTCGGGGCGTGGCAAGTCGGAGCCCGATTTACTCGCACTGACCTGAAAACGACGAGCGTTGATGGCGGAATCCTGCAGGACGTGACCCTCGGCCTGAACTGGTTCCTGAACCCGAACATGAAGTTCCAGTTCAACTATGTCTTAGCGAAAGGCACCCCGCCCACCGTTGGACCGCCGCGCGGCCTGAATGGAATCGCGAATGGATTCGGAACGCGTCTGGCCATCGACTTCTAGGGCCGACTCGAGTTCTCTCACCACTTGCCTAAAAACAAACGGAACTCCCTGTTCAACTATTGTCCTCCAGTGGGACAGACATTCTTGTCTGTCCGGCCTACCGAAGTCCCTGCACTTACAATATGGCCAAAGGATTACGCCGCTCTTCCAGGGTCCCGCGCGTGACGCCAACGCGGTTCATGGCTTCCAGAGTGACCCACACCTCCGAGCCGGATGTTTTTCCAGCCAGCAGGTCGCGGTAGCAACGGATGACCTGCCGCATCTCGCTGGGGCTGTCGTTCAGGAACTCGATCCGGAACTGACGAATGCCGCGTCGGATCAAGTCAGCCACCACCTCGGCGGAACTCTGCGGCGTCGCGTTATACAGCGTATTTCGGCAGCCGACATCGGCCTTCAGCGGGTGTTCCATCCCGACTCGATCACGCAGCTCCACCTGGTGCACGTCGCACGGGCGGCCGCAGTTGGTCTTGTTCGTGCCGGGTGACAGCACCGCACAGAAAACGCAGTGCTCCATGTGGAACATCGGCATGTGCTGGTGAATCACGACTTCCAGCCACTGCGGAGGCACCGACTCGACCAGCTGCAACAGCTGATCACGATTCAGGTCATAGGATGCGGTGAGCCAGCTCGCTCCCTGGTCCATCAGGAACTGAGCGGTGAGTTCGTTCGTCACGTTGAGCGAGTAGTCAGCCACGAACGGAATCTGCTCTTCCGCACAGAACGCCATCCCCGCCAGATTCCGGACCAGGAACCCGTCCGGCTGAGTCTTGGCCATCACGCGGAAGATTCCCATCTCGCCAGGTTTCTGGATGCGGGGCGTCGCGATCAGCAGTCGGGCCTTGGCCTGTCGGGCCATATCGATGGCGTAGCTGTATTCCTTGATCTCCTGGAAGTCGGCCAGCAGATTGCGCTCACCTGCTGAGAGAGCGGTGTCGATCTGCTTGATTGATCGGCAGAGCAAGGCGAGCCGCACCGGTTCCTGAGTCTGCTCCTCGCGCGGGGGCAGCGTCTGACGCAGCGCGGTCAACACAGGCTCACTGGAGATCCTCCGCACTGGAGGATCTCCCGATCGCACCAACAACTCCTCGATCAATCCCTGCCGCAACTTCGACAGGACACTCAACGGAACCATCGGCCCGCCGCTAATCTCTGCTCGCAACTGGCCCAGCTCATACGGACTCGCCCCGAGTCGCGACAGCTGTTCCCGCAGGATCTCTTCCGTCAGCGGGTGCTTGCGAGCCGCTTCCAGAGGTTGATCGCTGGTGACACTCACCGAGACACCAGCGTCTGTTCGAGCTGTGACGTTGAGCGGTTCGCCGACGACGGCACGCACTTCAAACTCGACTGGAACTCGCCGTAGTGGATCGGCACCCGTGAAGGTCTTCCGCAGCCGCGAGTTCAGCTGGGGATCGTCGGTCTTCCACACCCCCTGCCCGACCCACAGCTGGTCGAAGTCGATGGAATCGCGGGCGAACTCCAGGTCGACGAGCCCCGAGGTGACCGTCCCTTCGACCCGCAAGCCGCGACGGCGGATGCCATACACCCGGCCCCCCTGCTCGGTTTGAGCGACGCGGTCACCCTCGAAGACCAGACCATCCCCCTTGGCGACCGGCGATGCCAGCTGGATTCGCACCGCCCCGCGCCCCGTGTCGACGACTTGGCCTAGAAACACGCCACGTTTGGCGGAGCTGAGGCCGGGAACCAGTCGCTTGTGATCGTTGCCTTCGAGCCAGCCGGGCGAAAAGCCGCGAGAGAACGACAGCTCCATCTCGCGTTTGTCAGCCGGGGTGATGACGACTGGATGTCCCGCCATCGCAGTGTCGATCGCACTGCGGTAATGCCGAGTAATGTTCGCGACATACTCGGGCGTCTTGAGCCGACCTTCGATCTTGAACGACTTGATCCCCGCATCGATCAGATCGGGCGAGTACTCGATCGCTGACAGATCCTGCGGGCTGAGCAGGTACTTCTGTTCGCGCAACTCGACATCTTCTCCGTCACAGATCACGTCATAGGGCAGGCGGCAGGCCTGCGCACACTGTCCGCGATTCGCACTCCGCCCGCCGAGTGATTCGCTGGTCAGGCACTGGCCCGAATACGCCACGCACAGCGCCCCGTGGACGAAGGCCTCCAGCTCGATCGACGTGGCTGTGTGAATCTCCCGCATCTCATCGATCGACAGCTCTCGCGGGAGCACGACCCGCGTGATGCCGAGTTGGCGCGCGACCTCGATGCACTCGGCACTGGTCAGCGTCATCTGGGTCGAGGCATGCATGGGCAAGTCGGGACAGATCGCCCGGATCAGTCGCGCCACGCCCAGATCCTGAACCAGTAACGCGTCGACTCCGGCCTCGGAGATCTTCCGCACCAGCGCTTCGACCTCGGGCAGTTCATTCGAGAAGATCAGCGTGTTGAGGGTCACATACCCCTTCACGCCCCGCCGATGCAGCTCGGCCATCGTCTCCGGCAGCTGCTCCACCGGGAAGTTCGCTGCTCGTGCCCGGGCATTGAATCCAACATCGAGCCCGAAATAGACCGCATCGGCTCCGTTCTCGACCGCCGCACGAATGCACTCCAGCGACCCCGCCGGGGCGAGAAGTTCGGGACGGGAACGGGGAGATACAGACATGGGAAGCCACCGATATGAGTTTGGTAACCCATTGTACCGGCTCCGGGGACATCTCCGTAGTAAACCATCTACGAATGAGGAGAAATCAAATTCGGGCCAGGCAATCGATTGAATTTCAACAGATCAAGAGGCACTCGACTCAATCGATATAGCGGGGCGAACCCGACGGATCCCGAGTATGCACGCTCCCAGCATGGCAACGGGCATCACAGCCTTAAACCAGACCGGATACGGCAGCATAGCAACATTGAATACCACGGCTGCGATCAACAGCAGAGCGACCACGATTCCCGCAGCGATTCGGCCGATTCTCGTCGAGACCCACACAGCCAGGAAGGCAGTCGCCCCCCAGAGCAGCACAACCACTCCCAAAACCCAGTGTGGAT
>CANJZR010000258.1 GCA_947479075.1 Planctomycetaceae bacterium | reverse complement strand
GGGGCTGACGGAGCCGTCGCTGGCCTCTCTGGCTCGCGTGGCGTACCGCACGCTGGGGCAGCAGAGTTACTTCACCGCCGGCGTGAAAGAAGTGCGGGCCTGGACGATTCCGATCGGAGCGACCGCTCCGCAGTCAGCCGGCGTGATTCATACCGATTTCGAGCGGGGATTTATCCGCGCGGAAGTCTACACGCTGGATGACCTGGAAACCTACAAGACCGAAGCTGCGATTCGCGCCGCCGGCAAGCTGCGGGTCGAGGGAAAATCCTACGTGATGCAGGACGGGGATATCTGTCACTTCCTGTTCAATGTCTAGGCCGATGGGGCTCACAGCGGCGGAAAAACCGCACGCTGACGCTTCATTATTGACCGAATTTACACGGAATCGGTGACTCTGGGCGGAAATCGGGATTTCTCTTCATGTCTGAGAAGAGAGTGTCCGATCATTCCCGCGTTGGAAAAGAAGCCGTGAATTCGGTTTCCGCTCGGCGGGCATAGCTTGACATCACCGCCCGTATCCGATAACGAACGCAGCATGACCTGTGTGAATTCCCACGAAGTGGGGGAGTTCGCGACAGCTGATTTGGGCGAGCACCTCTTCAGTTGTGATGACCGATGGATCGTTTGCTCAAGGTGAGAGCCCATGTTGACCCTGACCGATGACCTGATGACTGTTCTTCACAGCCCGACCTGGCACGGACAGGCGGCTCTTTTCGGCGTCACTTCGTTTGATGTCCTGATGCGGGACGATGAAGACGAAGAGTTCGAAGATGAAGAGGACGACGAAGACGACGACTTCGATGATGACGATGATCTCGACGACGATGAATTCGACGACGATGAGCTCGAAGACGACGACGTCGATGATGAAGAGTTCGACGACGAAGACTTCGATGACGATGGTGATTTCGACGACGACGAGGACGAGGAAGACCTCGAAGAAGAAGAGGAAGCCGATGGCGATTTCTAGTTAATCGTCCATTTCCCTCGATCAGCTGGGCCGGTCCTTTCGGTGAGAGGGGATCGGCCTTTCGCGTTGATCCCCAGCTCTGGTGCATGTTCAGGGAAAGTGGAATGCGATGCGTCAAGGATTGATTCCCGGGCTTACGGCATCGCTCCCGCGGATCGTTTCGCCGGACGTAACGATTCATCTCGGAGCTGATCAGCCTCGGGGGGCGGTTGTCTTTTCGACGCCGTCCATGATCCACCTGATGGAATACGCCGCGCGAGAACTGCTCCGGCCGTTTCTGGAGCCGGGTGAAGAGTCAGTGGGCGTCACGGTCCAGGTGGAACACCTCGCGGCGACACCACTGGGGGCCCGGGTCGAGGCAGAGGCCCGCGTCACAGCTGTGAATGGCAAGCTGGTCGACTTTGAGGTAACCGCCCGCGATGAGATCGACATCATTGGGAAAGGGACGCATCGCCGGGCCATCATCGGTGTGGAGAAGTTCGCAGCTCGATTGAACGAAAAAGTGGCGAAGCTCCCGGAGGCCGTCATGCTGCCGATGGATATCACTCCCGATCCCGGGGCCTTACCAAAGCTGGAGACACTGCTGGTCTCCGTCGAAGGGGCCGTCGCGAAAGTGACGCTGAATCGACCGCAGAAACTGAACGCGGTGAATATGCAGATGACCTCGGACTGGGAGGCGGTGAACAGCTGGCTCGCCGGGCACCCGGAGATTCGCGTCGTGATCGTGACGGGTGCCGGGGCGGCGTTCTGTGCGGGGGATGATGTCCCGGAGGTGGGGACGCTCTCGCTGGATGTTGCTCGCGAACTGAGCCATCGTCAGGCCCGGCTGTACCTCGTGTGGGAGCGTCTGCCGCAAGTCTTCATCGCCGCCTTGCAGGGGCCAGCACTGGGCGGCGGGTGTGTGGCAGCGTATTCATGTGACTTTCGCATTGCTGCCCACGGAGCGAATCTGGGGATGCCGGAGATCAAGCTGGGCTGGCCCCCGGGGTATGGCATTGCGCAGCTGACGGCACTCGTGGGAAAGGCCCGGGCGCTGGAGCTGTGCCTGACCGGGAAGCAGATCACGGCGTCACAGGGGCTGGCGTACGGACTGGTCCATGAGGTGGTCCCGACGAATCGCGTGCTGCCTGTAGCAAAGGAACTGGCAGCCCAACTGCTCGCGATGCCAGCGGAGGCTTTGCGAGAAACCAAGCGGCTGGTCCATGCGGATGAGGGCGTGACGCCGAAGCAGACCTACCTGGCTGACACGGCGGGGTACATCCGCTGCCTGGATCTGCCCGATGCAAAAGAGGGAATTGCGGCCTTCCGGGAGAAGCGGTCGGCGAAGTTTGGGAAGTGATCTCACGCCACAGTGATTTATCCACGTCCCTTGATCGCTCCAAAGGCTGCGAAGCACGAGTTTTTGTGCAGCAGCTCGACGTGCTGGAAGCCGACGGACCGGAGTAGATCGAGCTGGTAGGTGACGGGACGCGGGGAGTCTTCCTGGTCGATGTAGGCGAAGACCTTGTCGCGGTACTCCTCGCCGTTCAGGCTGGTCAGGTAGTCGCCGTAGCGGGCCCACATCATGGCGTGGACGGCGTCGGTTTCATGGGAGACCAGGTCGGTGATCCAGACGCTGCCGCCCGGAGCTGTGATGCGGTAGATCTTCTCGAAGGCCATGCGCCAGTCAGAGTCATCCCGCAGGTGGTGCAGCACGGCAGCTGCCAGGATTACGTCATAGCTGGCGGGGGCGAGTTCGGCGTCGCGGAAGTCGGATTGAATGGTGCGGATCTCGCCAGCATTCACCGCCTGCAGTCTTTCGCGGGCCCGTTCCAGCATCGGCTCACTCAAATCGAGCAGGTCCGCTGCGAAGTCATGGCCGAGGACCTCTCGCAGCTTGAGCGTGTTGTTGCCCGCCCCGCAGCCGATGTCGAGGACACGGCGGATCTGTGGCGTGGCGGAGATTGCCGCCCGCGTGATGAGTTCCATCGCCAATGGTGCGTCGATGGTCGCCGACTGGCCGGTGGACAGGTTGGAGAACCGCTCCACATCGCCATCGAAGCGGGTGCGGATCTCGGAAGTAGTCGATTTGGAGTGCAGGGGAGTGTTCATGGCAGGCAGTTTAACTCAGTGGTCCATGAGAAGTCGCGCGTGGCCGCGTCAGGTGGTCGGCGGTATTTGAAGTCCGTCATCCTAGGGAATAGGGGCTTTCACGCCCCTACAACCCCTACAATGTCCCTGATTGGTAGTCCGGGAGGAATCGTTGTGATTGGATCAGCTGGAGTTGCCGGACTTCTGTTGACCTGTCATTGGCAACATTCTTACAAAGACACCTCCGTTGATGGGAACGTTCGCTCACATCGATGTGACAGATAATCTCGCATCCCATCCCCAGAGGAAGACTCGATGAATCGGCTCGGCATTGCAGCCTTGGTCATCGGCCTCATGTACTCGGGGATTTGCTGCGGCGATGAGCCACTGCGTGAGGTCTCGCTGACCAAGACGGTCCAGCGGGATAACCTGCGGGAGTGGAAGTTCATCGTCCTGCACCACAGCGCCACGGAAGTGGGCAGCGTGGAGAGCATCGACGCGGCACACAAGCAGCGGAAAGACTCCGAAGGAAACCCCTGGCGCGGCATCGGCTATCACTTCGTCGTGGGCAATGGCCGCGGAATGAAGGATGGCCAGGTGGCTGCGACGTTCCGCTGGACGGAGCAGTGTGAGGGGGCGCATGCCGGTGACCTGCAATACAACACGCAGGGGGTCGGGATCTGCCTGATCGGGAACTTTGAGATGGAGCCGCCGACGCCCGCTCAATTAGACTCACTTCAGGATCTGGTCGCTGCCCTGCAGAAGGGGTGTCAGATCGATGCGAAAAGCGTAATCCGTCATACCGACATCAAGGCCACAGCCTGTCCGGGGAAGCGATTCCCGATGGAGAAGTTGTGGGGAGGTGTGATGCAGGACGGTGCAGAACGACTCGTGAAAACGCGCAAGCGTGAGTAGCGCCGGATGTGTAATGCGAGTGCTCACCGTGAAACGTGGGTGGTCGCGTGCGGGCCGTGGGTGAAAGGAAACTGGTCGATCCCTCGATCGGGTCACTCCACATTTCAGGACGAACGTAGACAAAGGAGGTTGTCCGAGTGATTGATGGGCCAATATCGGACGATATCTTCTGGTTTGACGAGTCAGTGAATGACTCGGGGTTTCTGGACGACGATGACGACCATTTCTCCTCCGGGTCGAGTGACGACTGGGGATGGGATGAGTGGGGCGATCTCGTTGTGTTCAGACCGATCGGACACGAACCGCATTATCAGTATCCACTGGTGTTGTGGTTGTCAGTCGATGACACGATCGGGATCACGCTGCGCGACTGGTTTCCCGACCTGAGCGAGCGGAACTATCTGGGGGCAGAGATCTCGATCTCGCCTCAACTCACACCGAGTCAGAATGCCAATCGCATCTCTCTCGCCATTCGCGAGATCGCAGCCCAGTACCGGGTGCATCGAGAGCGGATCTGGATCGCAGGGGTCGGGCCAGCTGCGGATTGTGTCCTGCGTTTGCTCGCGGAATGCCCCGGTCCTGTGACCGGGGGAGTGGCGATCAATCCGACGGTTTCACAATGGGGCGTTGTGCCTGGCGAAACTCCGGTCATGGATCAATCCAAGACGCTCTACCTGGCGACGGAGTCGGGTGCAGAACGTGAAGCGGTACGCTCGATGCTGGCCGAGCGGGGATTAAAACCCGGCCAGTATGCGTGTCCCGAGTGGGAATCGATTGATTTCTCTCGACTGGCCGTCTGTCGCGATTTGAACGTGTGGTTGATGCAACAGGTCTGCACTCCCGCCGGACTCGATAGCTGTGGATGAGTCGCTCGTTGGGCTTTCGCCGTTGCTGGAACGGGCTCTGCGCGTGGCGGCGGTGGCGCATCGGTCACAGCATCGCAAGGCGACCTCGATCCCGTACATCATGCATCCGTTTGCGGTTGCTCTGATCCTGCAGCGGCACGGCTGGGTGAAAGACGATGTCATCGCAGCGGCCATCCTGCACGATGTCATCGAAGACACAGACTGTACCGAAGCGGAGCTGAGAGAACAGTTCCCCGCCGAGGTGCTGGACATCGTGCACGTCTTGTCGGAGAAGAAGACGACCGCGGACGGGGTTCCTCGCAGCTGGGAGGAACGCAAACGCGACCATCTGGCCGTGCTGAAAGAGGCTCCGATTCAGGCCCGGGCGATTACCCTGGCCGACAAGCTGCATAACCTCGAGTCGATGGCCTACGACCGCGACCAGGGTGTCGAACTGTGGGGACGATTTAACGCCACGAAAGAGCGGATAATGTGGTACCACCGGGCCATGGTGGAATGCTGTGATCATGGCGAGGAGCAGCTGCAGTCACTAGCCAGGTCTGTGCTGGTAGCGGTCGAGAAGCTGGTCGATGCGTAGTGAGATTCATCGCGGAAGACGCGGGGACCGATGTCCTGAATCACTCTTCAGCGAGCGGCAGACGCGAGTCTGTCGTGTCACGGCGTACGTTGTAGATAAGACGTATGGGTGTCGTAATGCGACTCAGTCAGCGCGTACTCATGTGTACGAGACCGAGCGAAAGAGATCGCACATTCACGGCAGACTGATGTCCAATGTTGTTCGGCACGAATAAGGCAAAATTGCAGCAGGTCGATGAAGCCGATTGAGGCTCGATCTGCACTGCGTAAGAGCCTCCGTCACAAGACTTCCCAAACCGCGAAGCGGTGACAGCAGATAGCCTTGGGCGACAGCCCAAGGAAAACGCAGTCGCCCAGCTCGCAGCCACGAAGTGGCGACAGGAGAGCGGCCCTGCAGCTCAGCATTCATGCCATAATCCAACTCGATCCACACGCGGGAACCACGTAAGAGTCCGATTGGCCTGTCGCCTCTTCGAGGCTGCTCGATCAGGAGACCTTGGTCCGCAGGCTGACGCCTGCGGCTACCTGCTGCCGCCTCTTCGAGGCTTCGGACGCATCGAGCTTTCAACGAGTTCGAACTCTCCTGTGTCCACTTC
>CANJZR010000257.1 GCA_947479075.1 Planctomycetaceae bacterium | reverse complement strand
CCGGCACTGAAGCTGATTCAGTCTCGCCAGAAACAAAACTCCCGACGGTTAAGGCTCCGCCATTTGTGGCTGTTGCTGCTGCGGATGGGCGTACTGGCACTGCTGGTCTTCGCACTGACCCGGCCATCGCTACCGCCTGCAAACTACTCGCTAAGCGGGATCGAGTGGAGTGTGCTGTCGGCCATCACGGCGGGTGGAATCGGTCTCTACTACTTCCTGCTCAGACGCTGGCGCAAGCAGGGACTGCCTGCACACGAACAGCTCGAACGCCGCTCCAGAGCCCGCGTCTGGACCACTGCAGCGGTGCTGAGCTTACTCTTGCTGTGCGTTGGCTGGCCGTATCAGCGGCGAGTCATGGCTGAGATCAAGGAGCCTCGCCCAGCGGCATCTCTTGATCTCCCCGTCGCTGCGGTGTGCCTGTTCGACACGAGCCAGAGCATCTCATACACCCAGGAAGGAAAGACCCGCCTCGACGTGGCCAAGACGATCGCCAAAAACCATCTGGGTGACCTGCCGGGCAGCAGTCGCTTCGCGATCGCAGACTGTTCCGGTGACAACCCGATCATCTTTCAATCGACGCTGGGTACCGCTCAGACTCGGATCGACGCACTCGAACCGCGCTCCGTCGCACTGCCCCTCAACGAGCGATTGAGGTCAGCCCTGCAAGCACAGGCCGATGATCGTCGTCGCACGCTCGAAGAGCAGGGAGCGGTCGCCGAGGAATCTCGCCGAGACCAGTTCATCCGGCGCATCTACCTCTTCACCGACCTGGCGAGATCGGCCTGGAGCGCGGGAATTTCGCAACAGTTGAAGGCGGACCTTGATCGTCAAAAAGATGTCGATGTCTACCTCATCGATGTCGGCGAGGAACAGCCGCAAAACGTCGGCATCTCGCAGATCAGCCTGTCTCGTGAACGAATTTCGGTGGGTGGCAGCCTTGATGTCCAGGCCACACTGACCACCACGGGGCTGACAGAAGATGTCACCGTGAAGCTCGCGCTCATCGATGCTCAAGAACAGCTGGCCGCGCGCGGGGAGAAACAGGTCAAACTCGACGGCAAAGTCCCCGCCATCAAGATCGACTTCCCACGGCTCAAGATGTTGACCGGTCCTGTCATACATGGCATGGTCCAGATCGACCGCAGCGATCCACTGGCCGCCGACAATGTCCGATATTTCACAGCGTTCGCTGGACCACCAACTCCCGTTCTGATCGTCACACCGCAAATCAGCCGGGCACGCTGGGTCCAGGTCGCTCTCGCGCCCTTCGAGAAGGACAGCGGCGAGACCAACGTCTTCGAGCCGACGGTGATCACCCCGAACAAACTGACCGAAGCCCTGATCAAGCAGGCCCAGGTCATCTGGTTGCAGGATGTCCCGACTCTTCCTGATATTCTGTGGAACCAGCTCGCCAAACACGTCGAGCAGGGACACGGTCTCATCGTCACGCTCGGCGATGACAAAATTAACCCGGTCGACTTCGATCGCACGGCAGCTCAGGTCTGTCTCCCGGCCTCACTGGAAGTCTGGAAACCCAAAGCCGACTACCGGCTGCGATTCCCGAATCGGACCCACCCACTCTTTGCTGAGTATCGCGAACAGGACCAGAACTGGGCGGTACTGGACAATGAAGTGGAAGTCTACCGCTTCTGGAAGGTCAAACCCGCCGGTGGAGCCCGCGTACTTGCGACGTATGACGACAAAGAGCTCTCTCCAGCGGTCCTGGAGAAAGCACACGGTAAGGGACGCGTGCTGATGTTCACCTCGGGAACTCACCTGCCAGAGAAGCAGACGAATCGCTGGAACGACTTCCCCAGCAGCCTCCGCTCCACCTGGATGTGGATTGGCTTTGTTCAACAGCTGGCCGACTATGCCGCCGGTGGCGGGGTCGAGATGTACAACCATCAGTGCGGTGAAGAGGTCACGCTCTCCCTGACACCAAACGCTGCGGAACGGCAGCTGTTCTTTCGCGAGCCAGGGCTGCGGCAAAGCACTAAGCTGATTCCTCCGGATGCGACATCACTCACGATCTCTCGGACTGATGCGGTCGGAGTGTACACATTGCTGGAGGGGGCTGATGCCTTGCGCCCACTCACGGGATTCAGTGTCAATCTGCCTTCGACGGAGTGTGACCTGACGCGCCTGACAGCCAACGACCTGAATGAGATGCTGGGCCCCGAACGCTATCAGCTGGCTCGTTCGATCGATGAACTCAAGAACAACATCCGCACTTCCGATCTCGGCCAGGAAGTCTTCCCGATTCTGATGGTCGTGCTGCTCGTCCTCTTCTGCGGCGAACATCTCGTGGCGAACTGGTTTTACGAGGAAGTGTGAACCCTTTTGGGCCACCTGTGAATCTCCGCTTCGCTCGCCTGCAGTCTAGACCGGTGAGAACTGCCCTGGTCAGCCATTGCACGGCATAAACCGGAACAATCTGCCGCTTTTTTCGATCAGAGTGCCGACTTCATCACGCCAGATTCTCAATTCGATCCACAAGACGTATATTTCGGGTCGCGTCGCGTCTAGATGTCTGAGTCGCTTGTTGGCTCGTTCGGTTGTTCGAATCTGCAGAGATGTTGTAGTGATTCTCATCGCCACGGTCTTCGCGTGCGGATTGGCCATACTGCTCCTCCTCATCAGCACGCAGGGAATTCTGTTTCTGCGAAGGTACTGGCACCATGAGGCTGAGCCTCTCCCAGACCACTTGCTCAAAGCTGATATCATCATGCCACTTCGCGGGCCAGACCCGTTTCTGAGGCGGTGCCTGATTGCGCTGACGCAGCAGAACTACCCGAATTACTTGATTCACATCATAGTCGATCACATAGACGATCCCGTTCGGCAGCTGGTCGAAGACATCATCAAAGAAACCGGGACAACCCGCATCAAGCTGGAAGTACTGAACGACTTTTCCGACACCTGCGGCCTGAAAATGAGCGCCATGCGCCAGGCCATTCGAAACCTTCCCCCGGATCGTGAAGTCTTCGTCATGGTGGATGCTGACGCCAATCCCAACGCGGAGTGGCTCACCGATTTGATGGCAGGGATGCGTGATCCCAGAGTGGGAGTCGCCTGCGGAATTCGCTGGTACTCCTCAAAAGAAAAAACTCTGGCCAATCTGATCCGTCACGTCTGGAACAGTGGCGCCGTGCTGCAAATGGCATCCATGGATGTCGGTTGGGGGGGAGCCATTGCCTACCGGCGCGAGGCCTTTGACAAGGCTGACATTTACTCACTCTGGGGCAAGTCACTGTTCGACGACACATTTGCCACCGACCGCATCCTGAAATGCGGTTACAGATTGCAGATCATGCCTCGCGTCACCATGGTGAACGAGGAGACGACCGACATGAAGAGCTGCCTCAATTTCATGACGCGGCAGGTTCTCAGCGTACGCCTTTACCACTCGTCCTGGAAGTGGATCTTTGCCAGTTGCGTTCTGACCGCCAGCTGGACCGTGGGCGCGATTCTCACTCTGATTGCAGCGATTATGGTCCAGTCGTGGACAGCGGCTTTGATCGTCGGTGGAGGGTTAGCCATTTACTTCCTCGGCCAGGCGATTCAGATGTCGATCGCTGAGATGATCATCAATCGCAGCCAGATCAGACAAGGCAAGCCCGAGATTGAACTCAGTACCTGGCGACTGCCCTTAGTGGTTCCGTGCACCTTGATGGTGTATCCCCTGGCAATGCTGCACGCCTGCCGCGCCCAGTCGGTCACGTGGCGGGGTATCAGTTACGAATTCAAAGGCCCCCTGGAAGTCAAACGGTTAAACTACGAGCCGTTTCAACCTGTCAGCCCAAACTCGACAAAGTCGTTGTGACGATCCATCTCTGAATAGAAGTTAGCGTCCGTTGAATATCTGCTCGTGGGCTCAGCGTTGAGTGACGCTCGATGAATTCATCGACCTCTTCGTGAGCCAGCCGCGCATTGCCCGACCGACAACCCCTCAGCCCTGAGGCGGGGGATCATCGCCATCCAGCAAATCCACACGCCGCTCGCGCGTGCGTTTCAGGCTCTGCTCGGCCTGCCACTTCGCAATTTCCTGGTGATTGCCGTTCAAGAGGACCTCGGGCACCATCATCCCGCGAAACTCACGCGGCTTGGTGTACTGGGGATGCTCGAGCATCTGCGATTCGGCGAATGAGTCGTAGCGGCTGCTCGTTTCATCGCCGAGAACACCGGGGATCAGCCGAATCACCGTATCGATAATCAACATGGCGGGAACCTCACCGCCGTTGCAGATGAAGTCGCCGACTGACACCTCAAGCGGTTTGAGCCCCTGCACAATGCGATCGTCGAAACCTTCGTAACGCCCACACAGCAGCAGCAGCCGCGGCTGCTGCGACAGCTCCTTGACCAGCGATTGGTTGAGCGGTCGCCCTTGCGGCGTGAGCATGATCAACTGCCCCGGCGCAGCTGCGGCGGCCTGGACAGCCTCCACGGCGTCAAACACCGGCTCGCACCGCATCAGCATCCCCGGCCCTCCGCCATACGGGCGATCATCGACGGAGTGGTGTTTCCCCACAGCCCAGTCGCGGATATTCCACGTCCGAATATCCACCAGCCCCGCATCAATCGCCTTCTTCAAAAGGCTCTGCTGCAGGTAACTGTCGAAGAGACCGGGAAAGAGCGTGAGAACGTCGAAGCGCATGTGAGTGAAGTTTTCAGTTGTCAGTTTTCAGTGATCAGTCATAACAAAGCCGTGTCATCTTCCCTTACTGACAACTGATGACTGACCACTAACCACTTCTTCCAATAAAAAACCCCAGCCAGTCGGCCGGGGTTGAATCCATTCCTGTTCGAGAATCCGGCTGGCGAAGCTTAGGCTTCAGCAGCTGGTACTTCTTCGGCAGGAGCTTCGCCTTCAGCAGCGGGGGCTGCCTTCTCGCGTACTTTCGGAGCGATCTCGGCAGGAGGTGCCTTCGTCTCGCCCCAGCGATTGTTTTCGAGCTTGTCCATGAGGATCGCGACCTTGTCGCTGGGCTGAGCCCCGACCGAGATCCAGTACTTGATCCGGTCGAGCTTCATGGTGACGCGCTTCGACTTGTCCTTGACCATGGGGTCATAGGTGCCGACTTCTTCAATCGCCTGGGCATCGCGCGCCTTGCGCTGATCGATCACACAGATCCGGTAAAAGGGGCGGTGGGTCCGACCCATTCTCTTCATTCGAATACGAACAGTCACACGAATCTCCAGACGGTTGCCTCTCTCGGAGGCGCCAAAACCCAAGACAAATCACACAGAACTGACCGCGGAGCTCAACGCTTTTTGTTGCGTTTCCGAGCATCCTTCGCCTGTTTGCGGTCCTTTTTCTTCAATTCACGGACCTTGTCGCGTTCAACAGGTCCACGCACAGATCGCTGCTTTTCGATGGACGCCCCGACACCAGGTCGCAGCATGGATTGCAAGTCGCCCATCGAGCGCATCTTGTCAACCATCGACAAACCAGCCATCTGCTTCATCATCCCGCCCATGGTCTTGAACTGTTTGAGCAGTTCATTGACCTCGACCGGGTCAACACCGCTACCGGAGGCGATCCGGTTGCGTCGCGAACGATCAATTTTGTCAGGATTTCTGCGTTCGTCAAGGGTCATCGACCGAATCATCGCCTCGACACGCTTCAAGTCCTTATCCGGGTCCATTCCCCCCATGCCGTCCAGAGCATCTGCGATCTGCCCCATCCCCGGAATCATTTTCAGCAGGCTCTTCATCGAACCCAGCTTTTTCATTTGCTGCATCGAGGCCAGGAAGTCATCCAGCGTGAACTTCCCCTGCAGCATCCGCTCCTGCTGCCGCTCGATTTCCTGGGCATCGAGCTTGTCCTGAGCCATTTCGAGGAGTGTCGCCACATCCCCCTGTCCCAGAATACGTTGCGCCATTCGATCGGCATGAAACGGCTGGAGTTTGTCCAGCTGTTCGCCGACGCCGATAAACTTAATCGGCACCCCGGTCACTGACTTGACCGAGAGTGCAGCTCCTCCGCGGGTGTCACCGTCGAGCTTGG
>CANJZR010000256.1 GCA_947479075.1 Planctomycetaceae bacterium | reverse complement strand
TTGAGCCAGCCTCCATCGACGCGACGGGCCACGACCAGAGCCTGACCCACCGGGATCGAACAGGCTGTCAGGAACTGGGGCGAAGAATCATTCAACAGCTGACGAGCTGTGCCTCCGCACAACAACACGCCCACGATCTGATCGTCCTCATCACGCAACGGAATCGAAACGACTGCCTCGACTCCGAACACCTCTGACAGCCGTTTGTGAGCCAGACACAGGTGATTCGACAGATGCCCAAAGACGGGATATGTCGTCATATTCCCTCGAAGGATCACCTCGTTCATGGCTGCGGTCAGCAGCTGAACCTGCGAAGAATGAGTGTCGGTATCCGCCACTCCCGACAGCGATGTCAGAGTCACCACGGTTCGCTTCGGAACGACCATACCCAACGCGACAAGGCGACACTTCAAATGTCCCTGCAAGATGTTGGTTAATGTGTGGGCGGCTGAGTTGAGATCCTCGGCCGAAGTCACGAGCCCCGTCAGCTCGAGAACGGCACTCGTCCCGATCATCCGTGTATTGGCCGCAAGCTCGCCCGCGAGGGCGTTCCAGACCACCCAGCTGCGAATGACGCATTGAGCAGCCAACAGCTCCGCTTCCAGATTCTGAGCCTGACTGTCGGTGATCAGAATTGTCAGCGTCAGGCCTTGCGGTCCAGGCTCCTTCCCATTTGGTTGCCGATCCGCGGATGGTGGCGGCGCCAGATTCAGAGGAATGCAGATGGCCTGCATGTTACGCACTGAAGGAGACGGCACGACCAGATTTCGCTGCTCCGCAATCGCACGAACAGCAAGCAGAGACAGCCACTTACGGATCTCGTCGCGTTCAAAGACCGGCCCCTGCAATCGATTCGCATCGACCTTGGCATTGGCCCCTTCCACGGTGTGCCAGACACCGGCGACGAGCGAGCGATAGCGAACCAGTGTATCGAGCAGTGCCTCGCGACATTCGGGAGCCGAGACGGGCCGCCGCGCGATCGAGTCGAGCTCCGCCTGAAAGCGGGCTGATCGCGAATTCAAATCATCCGACACCGCACGAACGGTAGGGATCGCCGTGCGAGGTGCATCCGATTCAGTCGACACCGGCAGTTGGCCAGTGATCGTGGTGGGCTGTTTGATCGACATCGGCTACCTGCTTTTCACCGAAGAGACTGGCGTCTCGGGTTTCATCGCAGCTCGCTGAGGCTGCACCTCTCCCATCGAGCAGCGCTGCCCGCTCCGCAACTCCCCACGCGCGTTGTCGATCACAACATCCAGTCGGACTCGCCCGCTGTCCGCCTGAGTGATGGGGCCTACATATTCAATCTCGGCATCGACGGTGCGAGACTGGCCGATCAGATGAATCGCGACATGCTGACCGCTTTCCAACGTGACAGCTTTCTCCGTCGGAATAAAGAAGGTCACACGTAAACGGCTGAGGTCGACAACCGTCATCACATGGGGTTCTGCCGCCGAGACGTATTCCCCAATCTCTCTTGGAACTTCTGTCACGATGCCTGCGATCTTGGAATAGACTCGTCTTTGCTCGATCTGAGCCTCAAGCTCTTTCAATTCCAGCTTGTGCAGTTCGATTTCTTCCTCTGCGGCTTTCACATTCAGTTGAGCGATCTGGGTTTCGGCTTCCGCATCGAGCAGTTCCCCTGCCGTTCCGCCTCCATCCCGGTTCAACTCCTGCAACGTTTCGTAGCGTCGCAGCTTCCGTTTGTACTCCACCCGCAGTGCTTCCACTTGCGTTGTCGCCGAAGCCCTTTGCTCAGCCACTTTCATGGCGGCCAGCTGGACTTGCGTATCCAGTTCCACGAGCAGCTGGCCAGCCTTCACATGGGATCCTCGCTGAGCATGAATCGAAGCGACTCGTCCAGACTCGGGTGCGGCCAGTTCAATGACTTTAAAGGGCTCTGTAAATGCTTCCATCGCACGCACGGCCTGTGGACGATCATCCGCCCCCACAGCTGTGGCGAGTAGTAATACAGCGAGTACGGCTAGACCTCTCATGCGGATTCTCTCGGCTCTCCGAACATTCCAGACTGACGATCTCTTGAAATCATGAACTCGCCAATGTCTTCAAGACACCATCCATCCATGCATCGCGAGCAACCATTCTCTGCCGTTGCTCGTAGGCCTTGGCTTCCATCTGCAGCTGAATTCGTCGAACAGCTTTGTAAGCGTCCCCCTGACACTCTCCATTTTTGTCGGCGGTTTTCTTAATCCACGCGACGAGTTCCTCATCACTCTGGACCAATTCGTCCTCCAAGGAGATGAAAAACTGGCTTGAGCCGGGATTTCCTTGTCGTGCGGCCCGCCCACTGAGTTGCCGATCAACCCGTGGAGACAGATTATGTTCCGCAGCTATTACATGTAGACCACCCGACTGGAGTGAGTTGGCGTCGAGACGAATGTCAGTTCCTCGCCCCGCCATGTTCGTCGCCACGGTCACTGTTCCGGCAACACCCGCACGCCCCACAATCTTTGCCTCATCCTCGTCCTGCACTCCGTTCAACACGGTGTGCGGGACTCCCGACTCTCTGAGAAGTTCCGACAGCCGGACGCTGTGTCGAATCGTCCGCGTTCCAATCAGTATGGGCCGCCCGAGTCGATGCAGTCGCGCGGCGTCGGCGACAATGGCCTGGTTCCGTTTCTCGGAATCGTTGAAAGACCGCAACGGCCAGGACTCGCGGATGTTGGGTTTGTTCGTCGGGATTGGAACGATCGACAGCCCATAGAAAGACTGCAACTCGCGTTCGAGTCCGTCGGCGGTTCCAGTCATACCGCAGAGTCCGTCATACAACTGAAAGTACCGTTGTCGTGTCATGCGGGCGTCGGACGCAGATTCGCTCGTGTTCTCCACTCCTTCTTTGCGCTCAATCGCCTGATGCAGTCCATCGCGCCATGTGCGTTCATCGTGAATGCGTCCCGTATGCTGATCGACGATCTGTACTGCCCCGTCGCGTATCACATAGTCCTCATCCCGCTGCAGAATGAACTCCGCCCTCAGTGCGTTCTCTACGTAACGAGACCAAGGGCGATCCAACGGCAGAAGCTCGATTCCAGCGAGAACCTGATGCAAATGGGTCCACCCCTGAGTCGTAAACTCAATCTTCTTCTGCTTGAGGTCCAGCTCGTAATCATCGCCCAGCTTGAGCCCCAGAGCTGTGTTGCGAGCCAACTCATACAGCCCCGGGCTGGGAGCCTTCCCCTGCCCTGAACTGAGGATCATCGGCATCGTGGCTTCGTCGATCAGGACGCTGTCGGCTTCGTCCACAATCGCAAACGAGTGCCCTCGCTGCGTGGGTGTCCACGCAGCGTCATTCAACCCCAGCATCGTCCGGATATGTCGTTGCCCCAGTGGACGGAGCTGTCGGCTGCGCAAAGCGATCTGGTCCCGCAGGTAATCAAAACCAAACTCATAGCCAGGGCCAAAGGTGATGTCGCAGCGGTAGGCTTTCTCCTTCTCTGTCGGGCTGGCTGATTCCTTCAACACGCCCACACTGATCCCCACAAGTTCAAAAACCGCTCTCAGTTCCTCGCAGTCGCGTTCCGCCAGATAGGCGTTCGTCGTCGCGACATGAACACCCTTTCCATACAACGAGTGCAGAAACGCGGGAACGATGGTGGTCACCGTCTTCCCTTCCCCCGTATTCATCTCGGCGATACGTCCGCGTGAGAGGTGAATCCCCCCCATCAGCTGGACATCGTAGAGTCGTTTACCCAGTGCCCGTCGGACCGCTTCCGTGGCAAAGGCAAACGCTCGTAACTCGCGTGATGACTCCCTGCCACCGGAGCCCCACCAGCGGCCCCAGCCAGTCGACGCCCCCTGCCCCACCTGCACGAACTCTGACTTGAGAGACTGGACCGATTCTGCCAGCTGTGCCTGCGACAGTGACTCTGCCTTCTGGGCTTCACGCCGGATACGCTCAATCAGACGCAGGATCTGATCGGTGCGGGACCACCAGCCCTGGGACGAGGCGAGACTGCGAGTCACAGCCATGAATCAACCTCACCTGACGATTCCGTGACAAACAGAGACACCGAGATGGCGTACCCTCTTACTCATCGGATTCGGGACATGTCAGGCCACCGGCGGATCGTGGGCCGGCACGAACCAATCCGGAATGGTGATCCCGAAAATTGACAGTTCGGGCTGCGAAGAACTCGACACCAACGTAAAGAGTGCCTTCTATTCGGGTCGCAACGGAGCCGACGGCAATGTCTGACAGACGATCACTGCCCGGGCTGGCGAATGCGGACGTGCCGCCGGTGAACTCCGCCGATTCGAGTCTCCATCAGCGTCATCTCACAGTCTCCCCTCATCGCACAGAAAGTGACAATCAGCATCAGGAAAGAGCATGCCGTCTACTGCGGCATCTTCTCCTTGTCCAAGCCCTTAGTGGCATCCCGGAGAGAGACAGACGCTGATGCCTTTTACGGTCCTTGTTGACCTCCCCTCATTCAGGGGTAGAATAGAGATACAGAAAGCGTTGGCCTTCATCGGTCAAACTTTCTCGCCTGGGGGCGATCGGTATTGACTGGTTCTCCTAGAGTGACGGTTGCGTGTCGTGGTTGATCAGCTGGCCACGTAAAAAGCCGATCAAAAATTAACTGCCAACAAGCAGTTTGCACTCGCTGCCTAGAGATAGGCAACGCAGGTTGAGGAATCCCCGCCTGAGGAGTCCAAAGACCTGTCACAAATTCAGGCTGGTCCGGAATCAAGACAGCTTGCTGTCGTGGGAACTACATTCCGGATAAGAACCCCGTCGTTCTCTGACCGGGCAAGGCTCTGCCTGCCGTGCCAAACCCGGTGACCACAAACGACCGGCTACACACGTAGAGGCCCCACCCGAAGGTTCTCAGGACGCGGGTTCGATTCCCGCCGCCTCCACCTCAAAGGCTACTTGCATTAAATCGCAAGTAGCCTTTTTCATTTGACTTACGGAATCAACGCTGGGACAGAATTCTGTCCCAGCATCCCATTGGGTCGGATAAGGATTGAGTTTGGCCTCCAGACGGTTAGGATTTACGCTGTCCGACCCACGCCTCTACACTTCACGGGACAGTTCAGTGCCTGCTCGAACCAAAAAGAATTGGAAGGCTGATATCTGAAGCTGATGAGCAGCACACGTCGTGTTGCATTGCTTCGGTAATCTCTGCGATAAGTACAGTGCGATCTGCGGCTTCAAACTTCATCCGCATCTACTTCGGCACACGATGGCTCACCAATTCTTGGCCGACAATGCCAATGATCTGGTTTCATTGGCCCAAATCCTCGGCTATGAGAACCTGAACACGACCGCCAGATACACGAAGCGGACACAAGATCAGCTTGGTGAAGCGTCGGATCGGCTGAGCTACTGATCACTTCCTCTCAGCCTCCACGTCGTTCCAAAACTCTGCGACTGGTTTATCGTTGATGTATCTCAGCGTCGGCATCGAGCGGAGCAATGTAGTGTCTCGGGTGGGCTGGAAGTCCAGTCCGAGGTACGTGATCGGCAGGTCTTTGATCTGCGTCAGGTCAGTGACGTTTGAATCTTGGCATGCCAGTGAACCCAGTGGCATCCCGGCCAGCGGGGTCAAATCGGATATTGGCACTTCACGAAGGTAAAGCTGGGTCAGCGGCATCCCTCGCAGGGGCGACAAGTCCGTTACATGGGTTCCATCGATTTGCAGGTACTTCAGCGGTAACCCTTGGATCGGTGTCAGGTCAGAGAGCGGCGTCAGACCGAAGTTAAGCCAAATGAGTGGCATTCCTTGCAACGGCGTCAGATCGAATCCGGGGCCATTCCCGTAGTCGATCTTGTTCAGCGGCATCCCCTTCAGTGGAGAGAGATCGTACACCAGCGTGCCCACGCACCTGAGTTCCGTCAAGGGCAGGCCGCTCAGTGGCGAAAGATCGGCGACCTTGCCCTCTCGTCCGTTCAGATTGCTTCCGGAACAGTCAAACGTCTTGAGTCCCGAGAGTACACGGATGGGGGCGATGTTCCACACATTGTCGGAGACGAACTTCAAACTCGTCACCACACCGGCAT
>CANJZR010000255.1 GCA_947479075.1 Planctomycetaceae bacterium | reverse complement strand
CGTGACACGCCAGTCGGCAAGACCATGTGGAATGCCACAGTGGTCGGCTGAAACCATTGACGTTCCAGGCAAGTGCACGTCCCTGAAACCGGTGGTTGCCTATTGAGAGGACCGTCAGTAGACACTGAAACTCGCGGTTCTTTTTACGATTTATGATTAGGGTCATTTCATGTAGTGAAACTCAAGTTGAGATCCCTCAAACTCATCTCCCTGACACACGTTATTTCGGTACGATGCGACCGTGATGACCTGGGGGTTATCACAAATTTTGTGATGGCCTTACTTGGGACTTGATCCATGATTCAAGTGGTATGTGCGATCTGCAAGTCTAAGTTTCGCGTCAGGAATAATGCTCCAAATCCAGTGCCGTGCAGAATCTGTCAGACTTCCATTGATGTTCCGCAGTTCACGCTTCGGGACGCAGAAATCGCCAAAAGAAACGCCAGATGCCCCAAATGCCCGGCGTGTCACAAGCTGCTCGCGACTGGCGTGAAATTCTGTATCTCATGTGGGACCTACACCGGCGATGTCTGGGCGGCTCAGGCGGCTTCGTTTGAAGCCAAAGAGAAGCTCAAAGACAAAGTCTGGTGGCGGCGTATGAAGGATTGGTTTGTACGCTGGTAATCTCTGCCTTCACAAGGTGATGTGATTCCGCCCTTCGTGAGTCCGGGCCCCGAGTCGAACTTGTCGTAGATCACAGATTGAGAAGGTTAAGGGCAAAGCCCATTACTGGACGCCCGATTCCTGTGGACAGTACATTCTGCATAGCGATGAATTCGTTCTTGAAACGATCGCTGGATATACCGTTGCCCTATCGCCTCTTCTCGATCTCTTCTCGTGAGCCCTGCCCATGAAATCGCTGACTACCTGGGTGCTTGTTCTGGCCTTGTCTTCTTCTGTCCACGCAGCAGACGCCGACCCGGTCGCAATCGGTCGACAGCTGGCGGATAACACGAAGTCCGAGCAGGAGCGAATGGCCCTCATCGAGAAGCATCCCTCGCTGGCGGCGGAAATTCTCACCGCCATGGGAGCCGAGACCCAGGTCAACACGCCCCAGGAGTACGAGCGAATCCCCTGGATCTGGCGAGTCGCTGTGGCCGCTGGTAAGCGAAACGACGGCCCCGAGATCGTCGAGATCTTCAAAGCCACACTGCCACGCGAAGGCGAACCGCTCCGCGACTGGCAGGCAGTAGTCATTGGCGGGGGCATTGTGAATGGCATCGGTCTGACGGGAGTGGCACCGCGAGCCCGCCTGGAAGAGTTGCTCCAATCCGACAACGACGACATGCTCGCCCGGTGCCATTGGTGTCTGCAGGAGTCGATTGCGATGGCCGACAACGTCAAGATCAAGGAAGGCACACGCTACGACGCCCTGCGTATCATCGCGATGCAGCCGTGGGAGAACTGCGGGGCACAGTTGAAAAACTACCTGAAGCCAGGGACCTCCGAAGAACTCCAGGCCGGGGCGATCAGCGGAGCGTTAGATGTCCCCGAGGCTGCGGCGTTTGACGCCGTACTGACGCATGTGATGACGTACCCTCCGGCGAATCGTGACCTGGCACTCGATGGGGCGTTGCGAACCCGGCTCGGACAGAAGGCGGTACTGCTGGCACTGCTCAAGGGGCAGGTCACAACGGAAGCCCTGGGGCCCAAACGGCTCAAGGTGCTGGAGAATGCGGTGAGTGCCGCTGCGTTGCAGTAAGTCTTCCCCCGGCGAGCGTCCGGCGTGAGCCGGATGGTGCTGGTCACCGGGGAGGTAAAAGAGGCGGGTGTGTGACTCAAGACGTCCAAAAGCACCGGGGGCCTGACGGCCCCCGCTCGCCGAGGCGTGGTTGAGTCCAGCTCGTTTACGTCGGATCTCAGCCCTTGGCGATCATCTGCTTCAGGATGCGAACGGATTCATCTGCAGCGGTGACCGGAGTCAGCGCGGTATTCGCGATACCCGCCACCACGCGGGTCAGGTTGTGGTCAACGTGGTTGGTCTGGCCCCACAGCTTCCCATCAACCGGAGTCATGTAGACAGAGAACGTGTGGTGCCCGCTGCCAGGGCGTTCGCCGATGATGTGCAGGATCGTACGGGTCCCGGATAAGCCACCGAACAATGACTCTCCAATCCGGTAACCAGCCCGCACACGTCCCGAGTGGATCACCAGATTCTCGGGAGCCGGTTTGAAACCCGACTTCACCAGAGTTTTGCGGACTTGCTCCAGATACGGGATCAGCTGATCGTCATCAGAAATCGAAAGGGCATTTAGCCCGTCTGAGACGACGATCTGCACGTCGAATTCACCGCCGTGCTTGGTTCGCAGGTCGGTGATCGCCTGCTGCGAGGCGGCACTCAGATGCTCCCCGGAGACCGGATGCAGAATGTAGTCTGTGCGATCATGCGAATTGGTCGACAGCCGAATCGCATTGGGAATGGTGACCAGAAAGGACTCGTGCAGTTCCGCCCAGATGCTCTCTTTGGCATCCTCGTAGATGTGGCGGACCTCTTGCTCCAGTCCCCGCGGCAGTTCCCCGGGATGCGAGCCGTACCCCTCGGAGATAAAGACTCCCCGGCTGCGGATGGCGGCGATTTCCGCCCGGCCCTGAGCATAGATCTCATCCGGCGGACGCTGGTCACCCTTGCGTTTCAGATACTGCTGGAAGACCCAGACCGGATCGCCGAAGTGCTTGGTCGGCTTGCCACCCTGGTCGATGACACCGAGCGATTGGAAGAACTTCCACATCCCGTCGTTGACCTTCGTACCGAACTTTTCACGCAACCGCACATGATCGTGAAAGCCGGTCGTCAGGTAGCCCAGCATCGGGTCGATCTTTGTCGGGAGCGCCATCAAGTAGGCCGGCTGTGCTGGTATGAGCTGATCGAGACACCAGTCGAGGTCATCCAGTGACACCGACATGTGCAGCGTGGAACAGACATCGAGTCCGATACAGAGCCCATGCAACTTACCCATCACGATGTCTTCGAGACAGCAGCGGACCAGCTGTTCCCTGGTCCGGAAGACCTCGGGGCCGATGAATCCCGCGACATCATTCACATGGACCCAAGGCTCACCGGGATGCCCCGCAGCTGCGCGCGCATCGGCGACTCGCCGCGACAGAACACGACAGAATCCATACTTCCGGGACTCATGAATGACCATGTCGAAGCCATGGCCGTGTCCGTTGGTGAAGTCGGCTCCCTGTCCCGTCTCAAAGTACATCCCGTACGGACCAGTCCGCTCGGCGGCATGCTTGAGCATCTTGTCGATGGTCACGTCAAACGTGGCGTTGGCACTGACGCTGCCCGCAATGCTCTGGAACCACAGAGCCGTCCGCCCCGGCCATTTGTGTTCGACTTCAGCCTGCACATCGATGTGTGACAGGACGCAGTGCGGCATCAAGTGAGCGATATCGAAGGTGTTGAGCACCTCCTGCAGCGTTCGCTCAATCGCTTCCACCGAGTCTGGATCGCTCGATACCGGGTTGTTCCCCAGGACGACATCCCCCACGGCATAGGCGAACCCGTTGAAGACCTGCCACCGGATGTCGTCAACGTTATCGGTCGGCGAGTTCGGCTGAACACGGGCTCCAAAGTAACCCTTGGCGCCGATCTTGCTTCCGGGCAGAACGTTAAAGACCTTCGCGCCAAGCTGGGTCAGCTCCGCATTGCTCATCAGCTTGACGACGCAGCCAATGACATCGCTGGACAGGCCAGGCATCAGCGTTTTGATCTCAGCTTCATCACGCGCGAGCAGGAACTGCTTAAGCTCCCCGAACGTCATCTGCCCCGCACGGTCTTTTGCGGTGGGGTCAAGGTTCTGCTGGATCAGGCGGTACAGATCGTCTTCCAGCAGCGGATGGGCGTCGACATCAGCCACCCTGGTGGCGGACAACAGCTGTCGTGCATGCTCACGAGCAACATCACTGGCTGCCGACACACCAACGATTTCGTCCCCCTCTTTGAAGGGATTGGCGGCACCGAGAATCTGCTTATACAGCGTGGCATCAAATTGAGATTTCGTCCGCTGGATGAAGGCGAACAACGACTCACCCGCTTGCGGGGCGGGGAGTACCACCCCTGTGGAGTCGGCCCACAGAGATCCAAGACTCCCCAGAGCGAGGAGCCCGGCGCTCCCGGAAAGCAGAAAGTCCCGGCGACTGACCATGTCAGCGTTCTTCGTGTGATGAGGGATTTGATACGGATCGAACAGCTCGCGCGAATCATTCGACCTTCTCCACAATTTAACATACCACGGAATCCGACGCACCATGAAACATGGCCGTGGGGATCACCCAGGTCAAGTTCACGCAGACTCCCGTCATGTTCGCTGCGACATCAAGAGGAGGCGTCTTCGATTCAATTTGACGTGATCTCCTGACTCAGACGAAGTCCCTGGAAGGAACTCGACATGTCAAACTCCTGATCATCGCCCCTCCAGAGAAACTGATCTTTAAACATGACGGAATCCTCATCGACATACCCTATTCGTCTCGACTCGACCCGCTAGACTTAATCGCAGGGCCGCGGACAGGACATTTCGCTCAAATGAATTCCCCTGACAGAAATCTGAGACCCACACACGTGAATGACCTCCCCTGTTACGTCGGCATCGATATTGGCGGCACCCGGATCAAGGCCGGGGTGGTCCGTGAAGATGGGACCATTCTCGCGAACTCTGCGTTTCCCATTAAACTCGACGCCGGTCGCGAAGAGGGTCTGGCCCACCTGTATGCTGTGATTGATCGTGTGATTGCCGACAGTCAGGCCCGCGATCAGATCGTCGGCATCGGCATTGCCGCTCCCGGGACGATGGATATTCCGGCCGGCATCATCTTCCACCCCTTTAACCTGCCGGGGTGGCAGAATCTCCCGATCCGGCAGCTGGTCCACGAACGTTTTCAGCTTCCGGTCGTGCTGCAGAATGACGCCAACGCCGCAGCTCTCGGCGAGGCGTGGCTGGGCCGGGCTCAGGGTGTCAGCAGCCTGATGTTCTGGACACTGGGAACCGGCGTCGGGGGTGGAATCGTCCTGAACGGGCACGTCTGGGAGGGGGCACACTCCCACGCTGCCGAATGCGGGCACATGATCATCCAGCAGGAGGGTGGACCTCGCTCCGATCACGGAATCCACGGCTCGGTCGAACTCTATGCCGGGTCAAAGGGATTGCTGCGTCGGTGTAAGGAGGCTCTGGCCGCTGGAGCCAAATCCACACTACGGGCTCGCATTGATAACAACGAAGTGGTGACCCCCATCGTAATTGCCGAGGAGGCCAAAGCGGGCGACGCTCTGGCAGATCGTCTGATCATGGAAACGGCTGTCTATCTCGCGATCGGGACGGTCAACATCATGCATACCCTGAATCCGGCGATGGTGCTGTTCGGCGGGGCGATGACGTTCGACCAGCATGCCAGCGACCTGGGCCGGCGGTTCATCGCGCGGGTCCAGAGCGAGGTGAAGTCCAGAGCCTTCCCGATTCCCGCTCAACGCACAATTATCGATTACGCATCACTGGGCGGGGACGCCGGGTTTATCGGCTCAGCGGGGTGTATTCGCAACTATCTCCGCGGTCAAAAGGAAAGAGCAGACGCTGTAGATGCTGCTGCGAAGACCAAGACCAAGACCAAGAAGTAACAAACCTGATGGGCAATCACCCCTGCGGTGTGATCAGCGCCACTTCCAGCACCCGTTGACGGCGGACTTTTCGGACGAGTGCCCGGATGCCTGCCTGGTCGACGACCTCGCCCCCGGTCGGTGGCTCTCCCAGATGCCCGATTACCCAACCGCTCAGGTTATGGACTTCACCTTCCGGCATGCATGATTCGAGATCGATGCCGGTCATTTCCTTGAGTTTGGACAGGGAGATACCACCGCCTGCAACCCAGCCCGCACCCGATTTCACCACGTGGGCCGGAAGCAGGTCGTACTCATCCTGAATATCACCGATCAATTCCTCAATGATGTCTTCCAGGGTAATCATCCCTTCGACGGTCCCCGCCTCATCGCAGATTAACGCGATATGCGTATGCATCTTCATCAGCTGTTCGAGGACGTGCGAGATGACCTGGTTG
>CANJZR010000254.1 GCA_947479075.1 Planctomycetaceae bacterium | reverse complement strand
CTGACGCGTCCGCTGCTCGACCAGCGACCAGTCGCCGAAGAGCGTCACCGGGTCGAGGTTCCCCTGCAAGGCCTTCGACGAACCGACCAGCTGGCGAACCTCGGCCAGATCGCTGCGCCAGTCGACGCCGATCACCTGACCGCCCGCCGTGATCTGGTCCTTAAGCAGGGCTGGGTTTCCTGTCAGAAAGCTGATCACCGGGGCGTGGGGCTCGACCTGCGAGATCAGCGACTTTGTGTAGGGCAGCACGTACTGGCGGTAGTCCTCGGGGCACAAGCAACCGACCCAGCTGTCAAAGACCTGGACCGCCTGAACACCCGCTTCAATCTGAGCGATCAGGTATCGCACAAGGCTGTCGACCAGCCGCTCCATCAGGAGTTTCCACTCAGTCGGATGGCTGTACATCATCCGCTTGGTGTGGGTGTAGTTCTTCGATCCGCCGCCTTCAATGGCATAGGACGCCAGCGTGAACGGACAACCGCCAAACCCCAGCAGAGGGATATCCTTGGGCAGCTGGGCCCGGATCAGTTTCACGGCTTCGAAGACGTAACCCAGGTCGCTCACGCTCGGAACAGCCTGAATACGGTCAATCTCGCGGGCGTCGCGGAGCGGGTTGTGAATCACCGGGCCTTCGCCCTGCTGGTACTCCAGATTCAGCCCCATCGGTTCGAGAATCGGCAGCAGGTCGGCAAAGAGGATCGCCGCGTCAACGCCCAGCACCGACTGAGCGGTGAGAGTGACCTCAGCGGCTAGTTCGGGGCGCTTACACAGGTCCATGAACGTGACCTTCGACCGGACCGCCATGTACTCGGGCATGTACCGGCCCGCCTGCCGCATGATCCAGACCGGCGTCGTATCGACGGGCTCGCCCCGGACCGCACGCATGAATCGGGACTGGAACAGTTCAGGTGTCATCGCCATGTCAGGAGCATCACTTCGGTCAGGAGAAGTCGTCAGCACGAATCTCCCATTGTAAGCAGAGACCAGTACGGCGTCTTGTCTGCCGCCCAATCCGGCGATTTTCGGGGGAGTCCGTCAAGGTGGTTTGCCCGGGAGGGCGAAGCTCCTGCTGAGCCGTGGACACCGGTGGGAGTGTAATGTGGGGGCACTGGACGATCCTCTTGTTCCTTCGTCACCCATACGCCCAAAGCGGCGAATAGGCCACCACGCCTAGCAGAACCCGTGCAGAGTTTTGTACCCCACGCCTCAGGCTACCCTGCGTCCCGGAATCACGGCACATAATCATGAATCACGATATTCGCCTCTGCAGTCAGCTCCTCTTCTCGACACAAATGACTCCCCACCACCATCTTCCGAACCTCCATCAATGCATTCTTCTCTTGCATCGCTGATGGACCGTAGAAATCAATCCCATAACATTTTAGTTCGTTAAGCAATGAGGCACCATTGCGGCTAGACCGCAGCAAGTCCGCTCCTCTTCTAATTAGATCTTGAACAACGCTGAACATCCCAAAGTCAGCTGCATAGGCCAGAATTGTATTGCCGACTTCATCAGTTGATTCAGGGGATGCACCTGCGTCGAGAAGAAGGCGCACATTCTGTCCGTTGTGTGCTGACACAGCCCAGAAAACCGCAGGTGACAGCCCATGCCCAACAGATATTGAATTGACAAGGTTTGGGTCAGCACCATGCTTGAGGGCACATTCCAGCCACTTGGGCTGCTCACGAAAAGCTGCGAATTGAACAACCACTGGTAGCTTGCCACACTGAACGTTTGGGTTTGCACCAGATTCCAGAAGTAACTGATAACATTCCCATCGTTGATGCCTCACTGCCCTAAGCAACAACGTTTCTCCTGTGAGTAGATGTGCGGTGTCGAGTGGGTACCCCTCTTTGATGCATTTCTCCATTGAGGCGGAATCGTCTGCATCCAAGGCCGACCACACCCTGTGGAGATACGATAAATAGACTGGCCTGGATGAAACTAGAATAACTGCAAGTGGAATTACGAGTAACCACTTTCTCCGACTGACAGCCACTTTAGATCTCCCGATTTCTGCGGTTGGGGCGTTCAGTTGCTTTGCAACCTTTGGGGGCCGCAGGCCATAGAGGCACCAACCGGTTCAAACATCTGATTACAAAGGGGCTCCTTGCGGCTTCGCCGCCCCAGTTTGCGAGCAAACAGGGCCAACCGGCGGAAACGGGGACGGCCAGCGTTACTCCCCCTTCTTCTCAAAGAAAATTACATGCTGGCGCGGCAGCTTACGAAAAGTCTTGAGCCAGACGAGGCCGAGGGATTCCTGTTCGGCTTCTTTGCGGACCTGCTTCTCGCTCATCTTGTGGACTTCCTTGATCGGCACAGCTGGGTCTTCTTTGCGGTACTCGACAAAGGCGATGCGGCCGCCGGGTTTGAGGGACTGCGAGATGGCTGACAGCATCTCGAATGGCATGTCGAATTCGTGGTAGACATCGACCATGATCACCAGGTCGACCGTGCCCGGCTTGAGGTTGGGGGATGTGGTGGTCCCCAGAATCGGCTCGATGTTCGTCACGTTGTTCTGTTTGCAGTGGACAGCCAGAGCGTCGAGCATCTCCTGCTGGATATCGACGGCGAGTACGGTGCCCTTCGGGCCGACCTTCTCCGCCATCATCAAGCTGATGATCCCCGACCCGGCCCCGATGTCGGCGACCACCTGTCCCGGTTTCAAGTCGAGAGCATCCACCAGTTGAGTCAGCCCCTCTTCCTCTTCCCGCTCGGCCCGCTCCAGCCACTGGATCCCCTGGTGTCCCATGACGTGGGCGATCTCGCGGCCAAGATAGAACTTGCCGATCCCGTTCGGGTCATGGTCCTCGCGAAACTCGTAACGGCCGCCGCCCGTCGGATCGGGCTGGGCGTCTTCGGCGGGCAGGTTGCCAGTGGCGAACAGTCCCACCAGAAACAGGCTCACCAGACTCAGATATCGACAACACATGGATGACCTCACTGAGTCGGAGATGTTGACCAGTCGGACAGTCCGCTGATCTGGGGGAATCGCCTCACTCAATCACAGCTGTTTCGACATCACCGTTGACCACTCATCCGTTGATAGCTCGACCCCGCATTCGGGAAGCAGCTCCGGGACTTGATCCCGCACCGGGTAGGCCAGCCGGGTGGCTGAATCGCGACTGACCAGCCGATCACCGTCGATGACCAATTCGGCTCCAGTCTTCGGACAGCGCAGCCACTGGATCGCGGCCATCCAATGCGGAGCAGAAGCTGGTGTGAGGGGTGAATTCAAGATGACGGACCTTCTGTGGTCTGCGGGTGGCGTTCAATCCACCAACCCGAAGCGTGAGCGAGGGCGTGCGGAATGAGACGTTGGAGTCTTTGGCCAGCGGAGATCGGGTGGGCTTAGACGCAGGTTCACCGTTTGGTGCGACTCGGGACAGACAGGAATGTCTGTCCTACTCCCAGCCTTCAGTAGGACAGACATTCCTGTCTGTCCATGGTGGTTGTGAGTTCCAACGTCCAAATTGGCTTGCCCTCGCTCACGCTTCGGGGTGGTGAGGAGGGCGATGCGTGATGGATTAGAAGCCGCGGGCCTTGCGGATGTCGTCCATCGACCGCAACTCATAGTCGATGTGGGTGTAGTCGAGAGCTGAGCAGAGAGCCCGCAGACCGACGCCCATGCCGTCCGGACCACTGTAGCCGCCGAACTGCCCGCCGCCCTTCAGATGTGGTTCGAGTTCCAGGAAGAATCCCGGAACGCCCAGCTTCTGCATCTTCGCGGTCATCGCGGGGAGGTGCTCCCGCAGATGCCGGAAGATCGCCTCGTGTCCGGTATCCCCGATGTTGGCGGGGACGAAGTTTTTGAGCCGCTCCTCATCGACGACGCCGGTCCATTCCAGCGAGGTGTCGACCTTATAGTCCTTGATGTGGATCCAGCCGACGTGGTCTCGCACGGCGATGAACTCGGCGAGGACCTGCATCGGGGACAGGTTCTGGCAGGTCAGATTTCCACCGTCGAAGATGCAGACCATGTTGTCACGCTGGACCCGCTCTGCGAGGGCGGCGAGCAAGTGGCCGTTCTGACCCACGAGGTTCGGTTCGACTTCCAGGCCGAAGATCAGGCCGTGCTTGGCACACTCATCGACGATCGGACGCAGCCGCTCGATCGCCTGATCGACGTACTTCCATGCGTCTTCGCCCGCGGGGTGATAGAACGAGAAACCGCGGATCAGCTTGGTGTTGAGGGCCTTGGCGACGCGGATCGTGCGGGCGACTTCTCCCGCCAGATAGTCAGCTGGGGCGACGTACTTGTTGTGGGACGTGTCGGGCACATCGAGCAGCTTCACCTTGCCGATGCGTGCGCCGATGCTGGTGACAGAGATGCCGTAGTCGGCGTGCATCTGAGCCAGCTTGGCCAGATTCTCGTCGGACAGTTCGGTCACATGCTCGATCTTGCCGGTCCCCGGCACATCGATGAAGCGGGGGCTGTAGTACTTGAGCCCGAGAGCTGCCAGAGCGGTCATCTGCTCGAGAGCAGTCTTGTAACGGGCACCTTCATCGGCAAAGGCGCTGAGAATGATCGAAGGGTTCTGAGGCATGGATGTTTCTCGGTGAACAGGAACACAAGTTCCGCGATTCTGAGGCGTGACGGAGAGGTGTGCAAGAGTGAGGCGAGATCAATGAGCTCCCTGGTAACCAGCGTGTGACCATTGATGGTTGCACCTGCGATAGGCGAGAGCGGACTGCTTTCACTCACCCGAAGCGTCAGCGAGGGCGAGTAGGGCACACGCTCTGAATATGAACTGAAGCGGGACGAACCAACGGCCGATCGATCAAGACGCTGTTGCAGAGTGTCGCATGGCTGCCACTCGCCCTCGCTGACGCTTCGGGTTGGTGTGGAGAGGCGAATTTTATACGGACTTATGGAGCCACGCGGTACGCTTCGTAGAGCTTCACTTGCGGTGAACTGGACGAGGAGGTGTATTCCAGCTCCGGGGCCCAGCGGGTGATTTCGGCTTGTTTCTCGGGGGACAATTTCTCCAGTGGGGACTGGTGGAATCGTGCGTCGCGGACCAGCACGCCAGCGTCGACCAGAGCCTTGAACCGCGAAGGATGCACAAAGTCGGTGTACCCGTACGTCGTGCGGTATCTCAGTATCTCGTTCCAGTTCACGACCACATGCGTGATCCCGCGAGCGTGCCAGGCATCGAGGATCTCTTTCGCGGGACGGAGCGTTTGTTCCGCTGAGGGAACGCCGGGCTGGGCAGCGCTGCAGTCTCGCTCGAAGATCGTATGGTCGAAGACAGTGTTGTATTCGTAAGGGAACTTCGCTTCGAACAACTGCGCTTCCCCGACGAACAGGACCTTGTCTGTCGGGGCGAGATTCAGACTTTCGACGTATTCCACGCAGCCAACCTTGAACTTCTGGTGAAATGTAGAGAACTCCATCAGATAGGCGTTGTTCCCGCCAAGCCCACTCGTGGCGAGAGTGAGGTTGAACAACACCATCGCCAGGACGGGGAGGGCAATCGGGCTGCGAAGCAAGAAGTAGACCTCGCGTGTGCGGTTGGGCAAGAAGTCATGGACCGAATCCCAGAGCGAGGCCAATCCCGCTCCGGCCAGGAGGCTGCAGATGGGCAGCATGGGGACCCAGAAGCGATCAAGGCGATGGGTGAAGTATTGCCAGGTCCAGAACAGCCACAGGAAATAGCCGAAGCCCAGCAGCAGTACGCTGCGGGAGGCCAGTCGCCTGGGCTGAGCGGGGCGTACCTGCCAGATCGCCATGACAGCTGCGACTGCCAGGGCGAGGTAGAGCCCTGACTGCCAGTCACTGCCGAGGAACACATCCCACAGGCGGTCTTTCGTGTCGCGGGCCAGCCAGCCGATACCGGTGATGTCTTTGAGCGGCAGCGGGTGTCCGGCCTTCCACTTGGCATTCGAGGCCTCGTCCCAGTCGGTCCCGCCGAAGACCGAATAGAGCAGGGGGTAAACGGGGTTACCGGTTTCGCAGAGGTTCTTGCCCAGCCAGGGGCCGAAGGTGGTGAGGACGCCGAGGGAGAAGAGCAGGCCGTGGCGGAAGAGATGTGAGAGGGGGCGAGGGGGGGACGGGGAGAGGGGGAGACG
>CANJZR010000253.1 GCA_947479075.1 Planctomycetaceae bacterium | reverse complement strand
TGTTTTCAGCACCCAGTCACTCCACGGCGCGGTACTCGCCCGCTCTCGATGGCGGGGGTGGATAAAGATTCGGACTCGTTTCACGTAGTCATCGAATTGCGTCAGAGCCAATGCTTCCACCACGGGCGAGACCTCACGCAGCGGGCGATACTCTTCCGTCTTGGGAAAATAGATATCGACCGCGAACTCGACTTCGCGGTGCGGTGGCGGAGCGTCGACCAGGATCTCTGTCGGCAGGACTTCGATTCCCCACGCCAGTGACGCTTGTCCAGCCAGTGACTCGGAAATCGTCACCAACTCACTGAACCGTCGCCCCGCGATTCGGCGATAGACCTCAGGGGCCAGTGATGGCGTAAACTCAGCCGCGCGTTTGTAGATCATCCGCCGCAGCCCAAAGACACCGTCCAGCAGCACTTCGCACGCCTGCCCCTTGGCCGCCTGTCGCAGCTGGGCGATCATTTCGGCATCGCTCAGAGTGAAAAGGTTCTCCAGGTCAAACTGTGGCGAGAGGTGGAAAAACGCCCGCGCAAACATGTTTGTTGCCGCCCGCACGGCATGGTGCCAGTAGACCTCGCTGAACATCACATAGCGGGCAAAGACCATCAGCTCGGCTGCGGTCTTTCCCTTCGAGGTGATGGCCAGCCCGTCTCCCGCAGCGTTGAGTACGAGTGACTGCATCAGTCGCTGACGGTCAAAATTCCGGCCATACGGCACGCCGCAGTGGAGGCTGTCACGGTCGAGATAATCCATCTTGTCGATGTCGATCGGCCCCGACAGGATCGACATCAGCAGACGCGTGGCTGGAGTGTCCGCCTGGCCGGTCAGTAACTTGACCACAGCTTCAGGTGACACGTTCCACTCATCCCGCAACACACCCGCAAGTTCGCCATCGGGCTGCAGAAAGTGTGCAGCGTGGGCCTCATGCGGTGGCATCGCCGGCAGTCCCATGTCCTCGATCGGGTGGCAAAACGGCCAGTGACCAATGTCATGCAGCAGCGCGGTGACGATGAGCAGTTCGGCATCCGCTGAGGTCACTGTCGCGACAAAACGCGGATCCTTTCTCAGCTGTTGCAGATACCGCAGGGCATTGTGAAAGACCCCCAGTGCGTGCTCAAACCGCGTGTGTGTCGCTCCCGGGTAAACCTTGCTGACGAGCCCCAGCTGGCTGATATGCGTCAGCCGCTGAAACTCGGGCGTATCGACGAGTGCCCGTACCCGGCGTGTGAATGGCACGTTCTGTTCGACCGGAACCCGGATCAGATTCCGCCCCGAGTCGAGGTCGGCCAGTTCCGGGATGTCGTCGAAGTGAGACATGGCAGGGAGCGTTTATGGTTGATAGTTATTCGACAGAGGGGAACGAGATGTGGGAGATCGTGTCATCTGCTAAAGCCCACGGGATGCAACCCGTGGGCTTTGTCTCTGGTCGATCAACGATCAAGCGTCAACTTTTTTCCCCTGCTTCTTTGGCAGGAAACCCGTACACAGACAGACCAGCATCGAGCCCCAGAAGATCCAGAACTCGGGGCGATTCGAATGATGGAAATCGATCACATGTGGGTCGTTCCCGATTTTGATCCCCCAGCTGGTCAGCTTGGCCAGATAGCCTTCGGCCCAGACCTTCGGGAAGTAGGTCGGGTCGTTCGCCCACCAGTCGACCAGCAGCTTCATCCCGATCACCGTGACCAGCAGATACGCAGCTGTTTCAAACCGCGGGAACTTCTCCAGCAGCCGGATAAACAGGGCCGCAGCCACTCGCATCAGCATCAGGCCGATGATTCCGCCCAGCACAACCACCCACAGCTTGGGATGGTAGGCCTCGTCGTTGGGCGAGCTGCCGACCAGAGCCAGAGCGGCCAGGATCGAGTCGACGGCGAACGCGATGTCGGTCAATTCGATGACGATGACCGCTTTCCAGAAGTCCCAACCCGCTTTGACGTTGGTCTCTTCCGGCAACGGGACCGGGACGCGTTCCCGGATCTCGATCATCTCTTCTTCCGCGGTCAGCGCCCCACCGGTCGCGGTATGTCGCAACTCCAATTCACCGTCAGCGTCGACGGTGATCGTGTCATCGTTCTCTTCCTGGGACTCGAAGAACAGGTGCTTCACCGCGATGTAAATCAGATATCCGCCGCCGATCAGCTTGACCACCATCCACTTGAGCAGCAGGCTGGCCATCAGGATCGCCAGGAACCGGAACACAAACGCCCCGACCAGGCCATATGTCAGCGCCCGCTTGCGAAGTGGTTTGGGGACCCGTTTGGCCAGCAGTCCGAGCACCAGCGCATTGTCGATCGACAAGACACCTTCCAGCAGTATCAGCAAACCGATCGTGGCCAGATCATGAGGCACAAACGTCTGCCCGCCGAAACCGAGTGACATCTCAGTGACCACGTCTTCCGCCAGCATCGGGAACGAGAACATCAGAAAATCCGGGTTGAGGTGATGGATCGACCCACCCACACACGGGGGGACTCGATCTCAACGGCAGCCTTTCCGCCTCGGTTCATCGAAATCGGGGGACGAATCACACCGATTTTCGAGGTTCAGGTCGAAGTCCCAGACTAGTCCAGAACCGCAACCCGTCGAGTGAAACAGGCTCGCTGTGCATGGTAACAACCGCCCCCCCAAAGGCCACCCCCCACGGACTCGCAGGTGGGGACCGTCTCTCGCTTCCGGGAACTCGATTGGCCCGTGCGGAAATTGCTTGGCGGTGAGGCACCGGGGGGAGTGGTGGTCGCTTCGGGCCGCTGGACACTCTCGAAGCATCTCGACCATTCTGATCCGGACCTGCTCGCGCAACTGGCACCGGCGAGTCTATCGCCTGTTGCTCCCCGGGGGTGACTACTCACCCGGCAACAACGCCTCATGAACTCCCCCTTCGGCATCAGAGACCAATACGATCCACGGTACTGTGGTATAGGGCCGTTTGGGGCCGGTGACATTGTTGACCGGTTTCGCGGCGGTCAGGATTCGGGCTTCAGGGCCCGCGAGGTTCAGTGGCGAACGCGGGGTATGGATGGCCGCGATATAATCCTTTCGCCCCTGCGGGTCGCGGCTGTCGTACATGGTGTGCAGCAGATAGAGCTGTTGAGTTTGGCCCGCCAGCAACGCGATCGGGCGGCTGGGGCCGAGCTTGTCTTGAAGGACGGCATAGGGATGGTTCTCCCAACTTCCATCTGGCCGACGGATACGCAGGACCAGCTGCGGAGCACCGACCTGATCGACCGAGTTCTTGGTCGCAACGAACAGCGTGCCATCCTCGGCCACGACGGCACTCAAATGGTCATCGGCCGTCTTGCCTCCCTGCTGGACGATGATGGGCTGGCCCCAGTCGGTGGGCGGTTGCCCGTCGAGGTGTTCCCGGTAGTAAACCGCATCGGCGACCTGATCGCTCCAGACCACACCCACTCGGTCGGGCAGGACCACGAGGGTACTGATGTCATCACGATGGGTGTTGGCACCGAGTGTGAAACCGGAACTCCACTCGTGTCCCTCGGCATCGGTCGTCCAGAAGGCCGTGATCTGCTGATCCCGGTCACAGGCGACCCACCAGCGGCCGCGTGAGTCGCGGGCGATGGTCGCCGTTTCGAGTCTGTCGCCGTCCTTCGCCAGAGGAGCCAGCGGGAACTCGTGACGAACAGCACCGGGCTGATAGGTGTTCCGGGCTGCGTCGAACTTCAGTTCCACCACAGCCAGCCGGTCATTCCCGACGAGTACCGCTCGAACCGACGACTCGTCCGCCCACACATCCGCTTGCCCCGGCAGGTCGGCCAGATGGCTCCGCAAATGCCCGACCTCACGCCAGCCGGTCGGCGTCCGTTCCAGCACCGTGCTGCCCCCCGGAACCGGCAGCCACGCCCAGTATCGCCCCTGTGCAAACCACAGCTTCGACTGCGGCTTATCCTGCGTCGGATTGGGCACTCCTGTCTGAAAGATCGGCTCCGAGATGGCGTCCGACTGCGCCACAGCCTGATTATCGATCTCGACCAGGAACATCCCAGCCAGAATACAAACGATCGCACGCAGCATGGAGGTCCACCGGATTCGAGACGCGTCATCGCCCCTTCAATCGAGCAACTGATTGAGGGTTCCCGGCATAGTCGGCTGACTGAGAGCACCTGTCAAATGTTGCGATTGAATCGGTGGGGATTGCGTGAGTGCAACCCGACCGTGACAGGGATATCATTATTGAAGGATGAGGTCGGCAATCACACTCGGTATCACAACCATCGCCAAACTGACCCCAGCCAGTATTACGACGGCCTTCAGCTTGGCCAGTTGGCCGAGCCCGAAAAAACGGAGTACATTCTCTCTAAACATATAGACTGTGAGTAAGAAGTTGATTGGGACTCTCATGCCATACTTTACCAGGTAGTACTGCATCCCTCGGGTGGTGCTCTCCCCAATTACATCAATTAGATCAGGTGATAACATCAAGTTGATTACGAAAGCTGAACTGCGAAAGGCGGTCCAGACAAAGTACAACGTAGCCAACCACCATCCCCAACGCCAACCAACGAACATCCCGACACCTGTTGCAAAAACAACTACTCCTGCGAGGAAGGCACCGGCAAAGATTATCTCCGGAGTGAGATGAAAGGCTCGGTACACTCTCTCAACATTGGCTGCCGGGCTGAGTGCCAGAAATGACACTGCAGCGATCATTACGCCTCCGAGGACGAAGAGTATTGCCAGTATCCAAATCCCGATCGGGCGCACTGAAATGTGACTACGAGGAGAATGATCGTCCTCATACTCGATATCCGTCAGAACATCGGAGTTGTTGACCACAGTTAACCTCTTGCTAATTCGTTCGAGTAGGCGGAAATCGAAATACCACGGCTTTTATCTTTGGTCGCAAGGAGCAAGATTGTCAACTCGCGGGATGGCAATTCTTAGCTCTCTGTCTCTTGCTCTGGTTTTGGGGCGAGGTCGTGAGTAAGTTGTCCTGGCTGGCTAGACATCCTCACGGAAATGTGAAATGTCGAGGTATTCTCTCCATGCAGCTATCAGCCCTTCCCAAATCTCATCATCACAAATGTGTGGGGTGTCAAGCCGCATCCGGCTGCAATATGACGCCGACCCGAAGCCACGGTCTACCAAATAGTCAGTGTAACTGTGAAATACTCTAGGGGTGGAACATGCTGTGCCGTGGCGCCCCAGGATTTCATCAAGAAGATCAAGCATGGCCTCGAGCGTCTCTGGCGAGTCGGCATACATTTTCGGACGATCCAGCATGTGTCTGGCTCTACAACGAATAAAGCTGTCGAGCGAATCCGACTTGGGTGCCGTCATCGTGTACTCTCTGTCGTGGAAGTGTTCCGGTATCTTTGTATATCCGTGTGTGGGATCTTTGCTCAAGGGAGCGATGTTACTGCTCTCACGATCGGGCCGTGATCGTTATACCACTTCACGTTGACTACCCAATCCCGTCTTCCCCTGTCACCATGACGCCTTGCCGTTGCTCGGTTTGAGCAATTCGCGAAGGTGGCAACTGGGAGAGAACTGATGCGTATCCTGTCGATGGTGTGCGTGCTGGCGAGTCTGGTGATGGGGAGCGTTTCGCTGGCAAGGGCGGAGGACAAGGTGCCCGAGGGCGAGGTGCTCAAGTTCTCGTTCGACAAGAGCCAGATCTTCCCCGGTACGATTCGCGATTACTGGGTCTACATCCCGAAGCAGTACACCGCCGATAAGCCCGCCTGCGTTTACGTCAATCAGGACGGAGTCGGGTACAACGCTCCAGCTGTGTTCGATCAGCTGATCGCGAAGGGCGAGATGCCGGTCACGATTGGTGTCTTCATTATGCATGGCCGGGTCCCTGCTCCCAATGGCGAGGCCCTCGACCGGTTCAACCGCAGCTTTGAATACGACGGGCTGGGTGATGGCTATGCCCGGTTCCTGCTGGAGGAGCTGCTGCCCGATGTCGAGACGAAGACGGCCACCGACGGACGGGCGATCAAGCTCTCGAAGTCGGGCAACGACCGCTGTATCGGCGGGGCCAGCAGCGGCGCGATCTGTGCCTTTACCGCTGCGTGGGAGCGTTCGCAGGAGTTCTCGCGGGTCTTCAGTGTGGTGGGCACGTATGTGAGTCTG
>CANJZR010000252.1 GCA_947479075.1 Planctomycetaceae bacterium | reverse complement strand
CAAGGCCATGAACCACGTCAGCCACGCTGACACCACGATCACTCGTAACGACTTGCGACCGGCGCGGTGGGGCACATTGAGCACGACGAGCGCCAGCACCACAAACAACATGCCGTTCGTGACGAACTGGATGTGCGCTCCAAGTGCGAGCCGGGGATACGGCGTCAGGGGCGGGGCAAAGCCAAAGACCAGCCCAGCCAGAATGAGGGCCAGGCCATGAAGGAGAATCTGTTTACCGCCGGTTTGAATAGTCATGGTGTGTTTGGGTTTGCTCCCGGTCACGAGTGGCAGACCGAGCCTGACCTTTCACAACTCACGGCTTCTGAGCGGGTACAGGAGCGGGCAACTCTCCGGGTTTCGGGGAGTCCTGCAGGCGTTCGAGGGTGTCGAAGTACTTCTTGATGCCCTCGTGGTAGCCGGGGGGGGCATCTTCTTTTTCGATGGCTTCGTCGGTGGCCTGTTTGATGTTGGTGATGATCTCGCGGTACTCGGCCTGCAGGTCTTTGAGGTCGGCGTTGGGGGCGTCCTTGGTCTTCATGGAGAGCAGGATCTTCCCCTTCTTGATGGCGGTCTTTGTCTTCTCGGTCTGGAATCCGGTTTTGACAGAGTCGTCTTCAGGAGCCTTACCACCCTCACCGACTCCACGGTTACCGAGACCTTCTTGTCCTTCACCCTCTCCATCGCCGTCACCTTCATTGTTCCCATCCCCGTCGCCTTCACCTTCTCCTTGTCCGTCACCACCCATTTTGGCGAGAATCTGGTCACAGAGTTCCTGGTACTCCTCCATCGTGGTGGCATCGGCCGCCATCTCACCATCCAGCTGTTCTTCGCTGTTCAATTTCTTGGCCTTGGCGATGGTTTCGAGGGCCTTCTCCAGCTGTTCCAGATCACGAGCCGACTGGGCCAGTTCCTTCAGCTCCATCTTGGCGAGTTCCATCGACTCTTTGGCGGCCTCGAGAGCTTCGGTCGACATCTTCTGCTGGCCGTCTGACTTCTGTAGTTGGTCGAGAGCCCGTTCGAGAGCGGCCTGCATGGCTTTGGAGCCAGCCTTCTTCCCGGCCATCTTCGACATATCGTCCAGATCCTTTTTCAGCTGTTGTGCCATCTCAGATCGTTTGAGAGGGTCGGTCTCCTTCATGAGACGTTCCAGCTTCTCTTGCATCTCGTCGAGTTTTTTGGACATCTCTTCGGGCTTACCCTGCTGGAGCCCCTCCAGCATCTTGCGCATTTCCTGAGTGTTCTCGCTGCCGAACTGCTGCGCGGAGTCGAGGTTCTTTTTCAGGTCTTTCAGGGCGTTGTTGGTATTGCGGAACTGCTCTCCGATGACTTTCTGGTCTTCGTTGAGCTTCTTCTCGTTGGAGGCTTTTTCGGCCTTCTTCATCTCCTTGAGGTCTTTGACCAGCTTGTCCATCGCGTTCTGAACATCTTCGGAGATTTCGGAATCAGAGTCTTTCTCCGACAACGCCTGCTTGCGGATCTCGGTCGCTTTCTTACTCTCGCGGATCTGTTCCGCAACCTTGTTCTGTTCTTTCGCGATCAGCTGTTTCCCGAAGGGATCGAGCGTGGGGAGCAGGCAGGCCAGCCCGGAGAGTGCCGCCAACAGCAGAGCACTGCCCGCCCGGCGCCCACTGCGAGGATCGGCCAGCGGATCAAGTGTCAGCACCTTGTCCGGAGTGATTTTCTGGGCCGCAGCCTCCGCGTCCTGGGTCACCAGAGGTTGGTACGCTCCGGCAGTCGTGGCGAGGCGTGTTACCGTCAGAAACAAATCGTTCGTGTCACAGACCGCATCGACCTTACGCGCGGAGTCGACGAGCGCGGGCTTGCGAGTGAAGGCGAGTCCTGACAATAGCGACAGAACGGGTACTCCCAGAAACACTCGCGGAATCCACCAGTTCGCCTCGTCGCTGGGCAGTAGTCCCGTAAGACGCACTGTCAGCACAAAGACCAGACTCACCGCAGCCAGGACCAGGAAGCTGACATACGATGACCAGCCGAGCCGGGTCAGATAGATGCGGCGACCGACGCGATTCAGCAGCGACACCGATTGGGGGCAATGAGAAGCCTGAGTCTCGGTCATATCACACCTGTCCGTTTTCAGACTGCCGAATGAGTGGCAGGCGAGCCGACCTCGTCGGACTGTCATGCCGCTCCACGGTGAAAGACGATCCCAGTCCCCCGGAAGTTCCATGGGGTTGCGAGGAGATCGAGAAACGAAAGTCTTCTGACCCCGATACACGATTCGACTCTACGAAATGTGGGCGCGAATCGCAATTGGAAGTAAACAGGCGACCACAAACGCAAGTGGAGTCGCCCCGCTCATTTGCGGCTCAGCGGGAGGCCCTTCCATCTGGTCTGGCTCTCCTCTCTCGTCCCTCTTCTCTGCTCTCTACTTCAACCACCCTTTGCGAATCAGCTCGTCAAACACGACGTTCTTAATCGATTGATCGCTGGTCAGGCTGATGAACCGGCCCTCGCGTTTCTGGCACTCCCTGGACAGGTGATCTTCGAGAGCCTGTCGATGAGCCTGGTAGATGCCCAGCAGTTCTCCGACCGAGGAAATGTCGAGCGTACTCCCCGACTCGGAATCGACAAACCGGAAGTCGCCGGTGAGTTCCGGGTTCCGCTCCGACGGACCGAGAATCTGGATCGCAAAGATCTCCAGCCCCGAGCCATGCAGGAGGTTAAATGCCCGACCGACATCACCGAAGGTCAGGAAGTCCGAGATCACCACGACGACGCCCTTGCCGCGACGACGCTGCAGCACGTCCTCGATGGCCTGATCGACGGGGAACTCTCCTCCGGGAGTCAGATCTTCCAGAAAGGACAGAAACCGTCGCACCGATGCCCGTCCCCGCGTGGCGGGAAACACAGCGGGGGGCTTTCCAGTCTGGGCACAGGAGTAAACGCTGACCTTCTCCACGCTCGTCAGGCTCGCCATCCCGAACGCAGCTGCGATCTGTTTGGCGAGTTCAAATTTTCCCTCGAAGTTCATCGATGACGATGCATCGAGCAGGATCGGAACCTGCATCTCCTCTTCGTGAGCGAACAGCTTCAGGTAAGGCTGGTTCAGGCGGGAGAAGATGTTCCAGTCGACATATCGGAGATCATCACCGGCGACGTAATCGCGGTAGTCCGAGAAATCGATGCTGGTCCCTCCCTTGCCGGAAAGATGCTCGCCGTGGGAGCGATTGGTCTTCTTGCGACGCGGGTTCACGCGCAATCGTTCCAGGCGAGCGAGCAGATCGTTCGGAAGCAGCGTTGTCAGCTGGGGAACAGACATGTCGACCTGTGAAGAGGCGAGGGCGATGACAAAAGATGCCGTAGGCCAATGACCATGAGGTCCAGTGATCGATAGTCTACGCCAGCCGCCTGAAAAATGCTGGCGCAGATCGCGAAATTTCCCGGCGCGATCTGGTTCGCCGGGTCGATGGCGAGACGCCGGGATTGGTATTTTCCTGACCTGCGTATACCCTTACTGGTGAATACAAATGGCAATCCGTTCATGTCTGATTGCTGGCATTCAACTATCAACAAGGAGAGAGCAGATGTTCAAGGACTGGCCCGTTTGCGTCGTGTTGACTGCGGCATTGGTTTCGGGATGTGGAGAGGCGACTGCTCCGCCAGCTGCGACTCCAGGCGAAACAGTGCAAATGAGTCCGGGGGATCATGCCAAGCCGAAGCTGTCGGCTGAGGACCAGGCTCTGGCCGACAAGCAGAAGATCTGTCCCGTTGGCGGCGAACCTCTGGGCAGCATGGGCACCCCCGTCAAGGTGATGGTGGGCGAGCGGGTTGTCTTCCTCTGCTGCGAAGGTTGTCGCGAGGCCATCGAGAAGGAACCCGAGAAATACCTCGCCAAGCTCGATGCGCCGGCGGCTCCAGCGGCAGAACCAGCTGCGACAGAAACACCAGCCACCCCCGCGGCAGAAGCACCGGCCAAACCCTAACGGAGCAGTACAAGCCTGCTGAGCGTGCGCGCTCTGGCCGGTTGGAGACCGCGTGGGTTCCGGGAAATCGATTGTGTTTCCCGGATACCTGCGTCAGCGGCAACAGAAAGACTGGCTGCGTGTGCATTCTGAACGGACCAAACTGTCGAGTGGAGTCTTTCATTCCAAATGCCTGACTCCCCCGAACTTCACAAAGGTTCGGGCAACTGCATCTTGTGACGTTTGTGGCGTTTGCGTAGGATCACAAGACAGCACTGAAGGATACGTCCGCTGCCTGCGGGCGTGGCTGAACTTGATCACCAGGGACTGGATACAATGGCAGAGAACACTCCCCGTTGGACGTCAGCAGCAAAGCTGCTGAGCTTGTTGGCTTTCGGAGTCTTATCCGCCCCACCTGCAGTGCCTGCAGCTGAGCCCGTGGATGTCGAGACGGCGAAGATCATTACCCAAATGATTCCGTCGTTCCATGTCTCCCGCAAAGGAGTCGACGACCGGATTTCGAGCATGCTGCTCGACTCCTATCTCAAGGACCTCGACCCGGCCAAGCTCTATTTTCTGCAATCCGACATCGATGAGTTCGCGCCGCACCGTCTGACTCTCGACGACGAACTGAAAGCCGGGAATGTCCAGTTCGGATACGACGTGTTCAACCGCTACAAGCAGCGGTTGGCCACCCAGCTGAAGAAAGCACACGCTCTGATTGATGCACCTCACGACTTTACTGTCGATGAGTCGATGACCATCAAGGGAGACGATCAACCCTGGGCGCGGACACAGGAAGAAGTCGATGATCGCTGGCGCAAGCGAATCAAGTACGACCTGTTGCAGTTCCGCCTCGACAACGAATCTGACGAGGAAGCGAAGAAGCGTCTGCACAGCCGCTATCGCACCGTTCAACGCAACATCGATCAGATGAAGCAGAGCGAGGTTGTTGAGCTCTATCTGACCGCTCTGACGACCTGCTACGACCCGCACTCGACCTACATGTCCCCGGAAAGTGCCGAGGACTTTGACATCCAGATGCGACTGAGCCTGGACGGGATCGGAGCTTCGCTGCGATCAGAGGATGGATACACCATCGTGGCCTCGGTCATTCCCGGAGGACCGGCTGGCAAGGATGGACGGCTGAAGGACAAGGACAAGATCACCGGTGTCGGTCAGGAAACTGGCGAGATCGAGGATGTGTTCGAGGTCCGTCTCAGCGAAGTCGTTCGCAAGATTCGCGGCAAGGCGGGGACGAAGGTCCGTCTTCGCGTTCAGACCGGATTGACCGGCGAGACCGTGGTCTACGAACTGGTTCGCGACAAGGTCGAGATCCAGGATTCCGCAGCCAAGGGCGAAATTATCGAGACCAAGGACCGTCTTGGTCGCTCGGGCAAGATCGGCATCATCAGCCTCCCCTCCTTCTACCGCGACTTCAGTGCCGTGGAGAGCGGGGGGGGGAGAAGCGCTGTTATTGACGTCGAGAAGATTCTGAATGACTTCCGCGATGCGGGCGGTGTCGACGCCGTGATCATGGATCTGCGTGGCAATGGTGGGGGAGCTCTCAGCGAAGCCATCGAGATTTCCGGGCTGTTCATCGATCAGGGCCCCGTAGTGCAGGTCAAGGACCCCTCGGGTAAGGTTAAGGAACTCGATGACGAAGTTCCCGGCGCACTCTATACAGGCCCGCTCGTGGTTATCTGCAATCGACTGTCCGCTTCTGCCTCGGAGATCTTCGCGGGCGTGATCAAGGATTACCGCCGTGGTGTCGTGATCGGCGATTCGACGACTCACGGAAAAGGCACGGTGCAGAATCTGATGCCGGTGTCAGCGCGTCAGGCATTCCGCGTTCTGGGCGGTAATGGTCCCGACCTGGGCCGGTTGAAAATGACGATACAGCAGTTCTATCGCGTCAATGGCGACAGCACCCAGAATCGCGGCGTCCGCTCCGATGTGGTCTTGCCATCACTGCTCGATCACATCGACGAAGGGGAATCAGGTCTCGAAAACGCCCTCCCATTCGATCAGATCCGCAATGCCAACTATCTGCCAGGCAAGCCGATCTCGGCCGACCTGATTGCAGCTCTTCAGAAGAACAGCGAAGTCCGCGTCAGTGGTGACCAGGACTTCCAGAAAGTCGATCAGGGGATTCGCCGCTTCATCGAACGCAAGAATCGCAAGGAAGTCT
>CANJZR010000251.1 GCA_947479075.1 Planctomycetaceae bacterium | reverse complement strand
GGTTCTGTCACGATCGGCGGAGGAAATCCGATCGCCGTGCAGAGCATGACCGCCACGCACACCCAGGACATTGCTGCGACCGTGGGACAGATTCGTGACCTGGTCGCTGCCGGGGCCGACGTGATTCGTGTGGCTGTCGACAGCAAGAAGGACGCCGAAGCTCTGGCCGAGATCTCGAAGCAGGTGGAGGCAAATCTCGCCGTCGACCTGCAGGAAAACTACCGCATGGCGGAGCTGGTCGCTCCCTATGTCGCCAAGATCCGGTACAACCCTGGCCACCTGTATCATCACGAACGGGAAAAGCCGTGGCAGGAAAAAGTCCGCTACCTCGCCGACATTGCTGGCCAGAATGACTGTGCGATGCGAGTGGGTGTCAACTGCGGCTCGGTCGATCCTGACAAGAAGGAGCGTTACGACGCCCACGATTCGATCTCGCCGATGCTGGAGAGTGCCCTCGAACACTGCTCATTTCTTGATTCACTGGGCTTCACTCGGTTTGCCGTGTCGCTCAAGGACTCTGACCCACGCAACGTCATCGAGGTCAACAAACGCTTCGCCGCTGAGCGTCCCGATGTGCCGTTGCACCTGGGCGTGACCGAGGCGGGGATGCCGCCTGACGGGATCATTAAAACCCGCATCGCGTTTGAACAGCTGATCAGCCGCGGCATAGGCGACACGATTCGTGTGTCGCTGACCGTGCCGAACTCGCGGAAGTCGGAGGAGATCGCCGCTGGGCGGAAGATCCTCGATGACATTGCCGCCGGTCGGGTGCGCAGTGTCGTCGATTACGGCCTGCAATCGCTCAACATTATCAGCTGTCCCAGCTGTTCGCGCGTCGAGAACGAGGCGTTCATTGATCTGGCAGCTGCTGTGAAAGAGATGACCGCCTACGCCAAGGACTATGCCATTACCATCGCCGTGATGGGCTGTCGTGTGAATGGTCCGGGCGAGACCGACGACGCTGATCTGGGGCTGTGGTGTGGTCCGAACCACGTCAATCTCAAGCGAGGCCCGGAAGAGGTCGGCGCCTACACCTACGACACGATCCTGCCCAAGCTCAAGGCAGAACTCGACGCACTGATTGCCGCGAAGTCATAAACGACCCGGCGCAATGCAGCCCTCCGGATTTCGCGTTTGTGTTATTGCGAGGGGGGCCCCTGGCTGAAGAGTTGTCGGATCTCGCTGGAGTTCAAATCACGACTCCAGATCTCGACTTCATCAATCCAGCCGTTGAAACCGTGGCCACTGCGACTGACTTTCGACACGCCACCGAGTCTCACTTGCCTGGTATTTCTGGCAACTGATGTGGGCCCCTCTGAGGTGCTGCCAGGTTCTCCGTCCCGGTCCAGAGACGACTTCTGGGCGGAATTCACTGCGACAAGTTGGTGCCAACGGTCACGGGAAGGAAGTGACGCCGTTTCGCCACGCGTCGATAAACCCATAAAAGACAAACGGGGACGCCGCTAGTGCGGAGTCCCCGTTGAGGGTCAAGCTGGGAACGGATCTGAGATCAGTTCGCGGCCACTGAATTGATGAACTCGCGTGCGACTTCGCTGCGAATCCCCTGCAGCTCGTCGTAACGCTTGGTCCAGTAGGCCAACTCTTCCGCTGTCGGTTTGCGGTCGAGCATCAACTGATGGAGACGCTCCACATATCGCGTCTTGTCACGATCGACCTGGTTGAAGACGGCGTTGTTGGCCAACAGCGTGGCCTGCACATCGACCAGAGACTGACCATTGCGAATCGAGCTCAGCCAGGCTTCCATTTCTCGCTGAGTCGGGTTCCGCTCCAGAATGGTCTGGAACAAGGTCTCGAGTTGTTCCTGGCTGACGTACTGCTCCTGATTCCCGTACTGTGGGTTCTGAGCCACGGGGTCTTCAAAACCACCCGCACGCTCCAAGGCAATCGTGATCGGCCGGTTCTGGCCCGAGGTCAGATTGGTCAGCTGGTAATTCGAAGCGGCACTGGACTGGTACAGCACCTGATTCGTCGGTGACACCACCACTGCGGAAATCAGATAGGTGCGGGTCTGGTCGATCTGACCGGGATCGTACTCGATCTCGAACGGGATCGAATTGGCACGCAGCTGATCCACTGTCGTGCGGGCAATCACGGTGGTTGGAGCCCCCACGCGAGCACGCTCACGCAGTTCGACAATAGCCGTGGAACGTGCGGGCAGAGACACCGCATCACGCCAAGTCAGGGTGCCGCCCAGACGCAACAAGCGAGAATCGAGCTGCACCGGCAGGTTCGTGAGTGAGCGAGTACGATTATCGAACACCAGCAGACTGACCCAGCCGTTCTTGTCGGCCAGACGCTCGAATTCAGTCCCACAGTCGTACAAAGTCCCGTTCACGTAGCCGACCTGGAACCCGTTGACCGACAGCACAATATCATCCTTCTCCAGACCGGCTCGCTGAGCGGCACCGTTCTGGACGACCTGGACGATCTGCACGCCGGTACTGGTGTCCTTGGAATAGACTCCGAGCTTCCAACGTGGCTGGGCCGACTGACTCGGCTGTGGCTGCGGTTGGGGCTGAAGGGGATTCGAAGGGGCCAACTGGACACGAACGGGAGTCACTGGACGCAGTGAATCGGTGGCTGTTGGGCGAGTGGGGTTGTACTCGAAGCGAGTCGGATCGGGCACGGTGACGCTTTCGCGAACCCGATTCGAGGGAATCGTCAGATTCGTCCCGGGTTGCACCAGACGTGCAGCTGCAGGATCGTTCGAAGTGGGCACGGTCGAGGTCCGACCGGGGGTGGGATTGGTATTCAGACGGGGATCAATCGACCAGGCTGGCGAGGTCACCAGAACGACGGAGGCTGTGATTGTCAGCCCTTGCAAAAATCTCCGCACCATGGGAGGACTCCTTCCAGGAATATGTATGAGAGCGTGTGCTTCACGGCGGCCTCGACCGACCTTGGTCGAGATGTCCCGCCTGGTAACCATTGGCAGCGGTTGACTGTCAGGGGAGTCAGTTCAATGTATTGAGACCGACTGCTCCCAACGCCGTCCGGGCGGGTGCGGACGAGATCGGATGGAAGCCCGCTTTCACGACATCTTCCTGGCCCGACTTGCTGAACACATACTTGAGGAATTCGCGTTCCACTTCGGGCAACTCTTTGTCTGGAGCCTGATCAATGACAAACTGCAGAGGACGAATGATCGGATAGGTTCCGTGCTCGTCTCCCAGCGAATCGATGGCATAGGCTGGCTCGTCGGCCTTTGCGGCGATGGGCACTGCGCGGATGCCGGGGATCTGGTAGATCTCGCCCGAGAATCCGATTGCCGTCGGATCAGCAGAGATCTCCTTGACCAGCGTCAGGTTGTCCTTGGCGGAGATCATTTCCTTGTGGAATTCGCCACCATGCAGCACCACGGCCTGGAAGAAGCCCTGAGATCCGGTGGTGGAAGAACGGCCACGCAGAGTGATCTTCTCCTTGGCCAGATTTCCCGTGACGCCGAGATCACCCCAGGTCTTGTATTCCTTGGCTTCGCCACGCTTGCGAGTGGTCGAGAAGATGGCGTCGACCTGAGCCAGAGTCAGGCTTTCAATCGGGTTGCACTCGCTCACATAGACCCCAATACGCTCCAGACTCGGAACCAGCAGCTTGGGGGCATACTTCTTCTCGGCGGAAAAGGCAGCGATTTCTTCATCTGTCGCCTCACGGCTGAGCATGCCAATCGTGGCCTCGCCCTTCATCACAGAAGGAATCGCGTTGGTCGCACCCTTCACGGCGATCGTGATCTCAACGTTGGGGTAGAACTTCTTAAAGCTGTCCTTCCACACTGCGACAACCTGGGACATGGTGTCAGAGCCGATCAGTGAGATCTTGCCATCGAGCTTGTCCACTGGGCGGTACACTGGAAGCTGGGGATCCAGGTATTCTTCTGCCATGGCGAAGGTAGACGATGCCACCAACGCCAATGCCACCATCATTCGCATTACTGATTTCAACATCTTTCCCTCCCTGAAGTGCGGAACCGACAGCGACTTCCGCTAGACATCGCCCGCGTGGATCTCTCAATGCATTCACCTGTCGAACCGACGGTATGTCATCCGTTGACACCACAGTCCGAAACGACGCTGGACAGCTTGCTCTGAGAGAAAGAATCTCTCTCGGAACTTCGACAACTCGAGCCCGGCTTCCCAGCGCGCGGAGTATACGGCAGTTTTTGCCGATGACTCAATAGGAATTCGGGTCACCATGGGAAGCACGTAAACTCGGCGGTTTGAACTGCCCCAAACGATGAACCAAACCGGCAGTTCCATGGAGACGACCACGTGTGACACTGCCCGGACTCAGACCGACCTGGATCCACAGACTGCTTGAGTCACCAGTCGAGGAACCAGAAATGATTCAGTAGAAAGTCAGTGAATCGTGGCTACCTGACCGCTCGCCATGCCTTGATTCAGAATTCACGAAATAGTGACCTGGGTACATTTCCCGAAGGTGTACCCACCTTGTCGGAACAGCACTAAAGATGCAGATAAGCGACCCCTGGAGAGCGTGGCCGACCTCCATTACTCGTCAAAACTGACAAGCCTCCTGTGTTTCGTGTGGCAGATTGACACACAAGTCCGATAGAATAGAATGTACAGCAGATTGCCACACACACAGACATCCTCTCCCGAGGAGAACTTTCCCATGACCACAGCCACCCGAAACGACGCCAGAATCAACGTCAGAATTTCGAGCGAACTCAAACAGACCATCGAGAGTGCGGCTGCCGCCTTGGGACAGTCAGTCAGTGAGTTTGCGATTTCCACGGTGGTCCGGGAAGCACGCCAAGTACTTCAGGACGCTCAGATGACCCACCTGTCCAATCGAGACCGGGACCAATTCCTGAAGGCTCTGGACTCGGTCGACACCCAGCCGAATGCTGCACTCAAGGCCGCAGCCCGCCGTTACGGAAAACTCCGTGGCTAAGCTCCCTGTCACTTCTTGGTCAGTCGAGCCCTTCGATCGAAACAAACACGACCGAACTGGCTTTGACTGCGGCGTCCCCGCTCTGAATGACTGGATCACCACAAAGGTGAGCCAATTTGAGAAAAAGAATCTGGCACGGACATACGTCCTGGTCGAAAGCGGATTCAGCGTGGTCAAAGGGTACTACGCACTCTCAAACCACACAGTAGTCTACGAATCGCTTCCAGAAGACCAAGCCAAAGGATTGCCTCAAATCGATGTTCCGGTCGTGCTGATCGGGAAGCTGGCAGTAGATCAGACGATCAAGGGACAACATCTCGGAGAGTTCCTACTGATCGACGCTCTCAGAAGAGCGGAATACCTGGCGAACAAGATTGGGATTCGGGCAGTCGAGGTCGATGCGATCAATGAACACGCCCAGACCTTCTACCGACGATACGGTTTTCTCTCCCTGAAGGATGACCCGAACCATCTCTTCTTACCCATGAACGTGATCCGAAAGCTGCAACTGCCTCCGCTGTAACCAGCGGGCGGCGGTCCTCCGCCATTTCACGGTGAATCCATAGCAGTACCCTGATCAACGATGCCTTTGATTCATCGTCTACCCTCAACCCAACTCCAGCGGGGACCACCAATGGCCAGGGGCGTAATCGGATCGGCCGATAGGAGGGAACTCCATGGTCCCGCAAGTTGCCTAGAATGAGATGCGGGCTGCTCAGAACGCAGGGGAGTGATACCGATGATGGACCGACCACGTCCCCCCCACTGGAGCTACAGTGACATGAGCGATTCCTCAGCTAACGTAATTACTTGACCGCTCGCCGGGCCTTTATTCAGAGCGACCAGTATGTACCTGGGTACATCTGGGACTAAACGGAAAGAGCCACTCGACGTAAGTCGTTGTGGCTCTAAGTGCACCCGGAGGGAGTCGAACCCCCAACCCTCGGTTCCGAAGACGCAACTTGGATTCTGCAAGACTGGTTTCAATGCTCTACCTACTATGATCTTATACCAATTTATTGCTTTTGCAAAGCGACGCAAAACTTGGCAAAATCTGATGTCCTTTCGCAGTATGCGACCCGTTTCTCCGTATGTTTCCGTACGAAAAGGAGCTCCAACTTTTCCAATCACTTAGTGGCGAGTGCTGGGGATAAGCACGTGCCACTTCCTCGCCAATCTCGTCG
>CANJZR010000250.1 GCA_947479075.1 Planctomycetaceae bacterium | reverse complement strand
CATCTCTGACGTGACTTTGCACATAATCGAATGCCACCCGCGATTGATGATCAATCGCCCCGGCTCCTCCCAGCGATAGTCCTGAATCTCGGACCACCGAATGAATCGACCTTGGGAACTCCACAGGATCTTCTGCATGAGGAACACTCCGTCCTCGTAGATCCCCTGGTGAGGAATGGTCGTAAAAACAGATTGCAAGGCGAACAATCCCATACACAACCACGTCCACAACCACATCAGTATATGTTCAAGATCAGGCGAGTCTTTCCAAAAGCTCCAAATCTGAAACGCTATCAAGATAGCAAAGCACCAGTTGCGGAAACGATTTGTCTGAGGCCCCCAATCCAGGACCAGACTCGACTTCAGTTTTTGGTTGAGCCGAATGGTCCACAACACCATGGACGCAGCGACATAAATACCGAACAGATGTGGAAGATTCTCGATCCATGTGATCATGCTTGATCGCCCTCAGCTCAGCGTCAGTAATCTCTATCCGTGAAACACCAACGCCCGGAGATTATCCGGGCGTTGGGCGTAATTAAAGCTTAACTCCGGGCGCTGACGCTTCCGGCTCTCTGGGCAAATGTAAAGGACTATTCCTTCGGAGCCTTGCCAATCGGCCACAGCTCGAAACGTCGGACGAACATCTCGGCCAGTTCGGTTTGCAGCAGCAGCTTGCCGGCGCTCGGCTTGCAGTCGAAGGCTTCGTTCACGACGACGCCATTGACCTTATAAAGGATGCGATCACCCTCAGCGATGACTTCCATCTTGGTCCATTCGCCGAACTTGCTTTCGACATCTTCCTTACCGCGGAAGCCGATCTTGTCGGCCCAGTCGGGATCGCGTCCGTACCAGTTCACGCGGCCTGCTGTGACAGTGGTCTTCGTGCCACCCTTCTTCCAGATCATCTCGCCGTCGCGGTCCTTGGCGACCTCAGCTGCGAGCGATGTCGGGTAGACCTTTCCCGTGACGGGATCACTGCCCTGCAGCACGAGGATGTCGCCGACACCGCCCTCGATGATCTGTGCCTCGATCGAGGCCATCCAGGTGTTGGAGTATCCGCCATCCGGTCCCCAGCAGTGCAGCAGCAGGCCGGAGTCGCGGGTCGCTTCCTTACGCGATTCCCAGGTCCGCTCGCCCCACTTGAACTCCAGGATCAGGTGATAGTCACGGTACTCGTCGTTGGTGATCAGGCCACCGAACCCGTCCCCGGTGATGTGAATCATGCCGTCATGCACGGTGAAGATCCGCTTCGGGTCCGCATACTCCGATCCCTTGATCCACGTGTAGAACCCTTCGAGGTTCTTCCCATTGAACAGCTTGATCGGGCCGTCCTTCGGACTGATGGCTTGTTCACGGGAAGGGATCGCTGCAGGCTCACCCGGCAGTTCACGGATCGAGACGTTGCGGAATGCGACGGGGTCCTGGTGACCAGCGAACCCGAAGTGGCCGCTCTTGCGAAGGGCTCCAGCGGGCACGTCACCATCCTTCGACGCCTTCACATTGCTCAGGTCGGCATCGACGATGGTGAAACCGTTCAGTTCCACCTTGATCTTGGAACCGCGAGCTGTGATCTGCTGAAAGTTCCACTCACCGGGGGCATTCAGAAAACCGCGATGAGCCGCCACCAGCCCGTAGATCGAGCCGTGGTACTGAGCGGGGTGTAGGTCCTTGTACTTGGGATCTTCGGAGTCGAGAACCTGCAGCTCCATTCCCTCGATGTGCGGCTGTCCGTTCCCCGAGAACCGCAGCGCGAGCCCGTTGTTGCCACCGGGAGGCAGCTTGAACTCGACCCGGGCCACGAAGTCAGCGTATTCCTTCTCGGTGATGACGTTCCCGCCCTTCCCCGGCTGGCAGGCAATCGCCCCGTCCTTCACTTCGTAGTTGGCCAGATCACCCTTCCAGCCGGTGAAGTCCTTGCCGTTGAACAGGCTCGTGAACTTCTCCCCCTGGGTGTCGGCTTCCAGAGCCGAAGTTGCTTCATCGTGCGAGATCTCGCGAATTGAGATGTTCTTGAAGAACAGCGTGTTGCCGTGGTTCTGCAGTTCGATCTGGCCGGTGCGGTAGATCGGCTTGTCGCGTTCCCACAGGTTTTCCATCACGACGTTGTCAACGACCTTCACGCCGTTGAGTAGAATCGTCGCCCGTTCACCAATCATGCGAATGAACATCGTGTTCCACTGCCCGACCGGCTTGTCAGCCTTGGCTGAGGGGAAGCGGGGATTCTTGGCATTGTTCCAGAATGCTCCGGAGCCCTTCTCTGCCCCGTGGACGAAGTACGGGGCGTGCTCCGTGTCCCAGATCTGGACCTGCGGTGAGCCACGCAGGTAGATCCCGCTGTCGCCGCCTTCGAGAATCTTCCAGTCGACGAACAGCTCGAAGTCACCGTAGTCCTTCGTCGTGCACAGGCTGTCGCCCTTGCCGTCGAACTCCAGGGCACCATCAGCGACTTTCCAGTGGGCTCGCATCTTTTCATCGGCGACCTTCTGGGCAGCGGCCAGTTCAGCGGCTGGCATCTCTGCCCGCGACTTGGGGTTCCCGACCAGCCCCTTCCAGCCGGTCAGATCCTTGCCGTTAAACAGTGGCGTGAAACCGGGAGCGTCGTGCGACTTCGGATAATCCGCCCGAGCCACAGCAGCACTGAGCGCGATCACGACACAGCTGACGGTCAGGCAGGCCCACTGCCCCCGCACCGTCGCCTTGTAATTCATCGAACTGCCAATCATAAGTTGCCCCTCGGTGAGATGCGCACATGTCGCTCAAGAGTGAGCAGGCTGTGGTTGAGCCCTCTCACGGAAACCCAATCAGCCTGAATGTTCACAATAGGGACCGGTTGATGTGAACTCAACTCGGCACTACGTCCAATCGATAAACCGCGGTCGCCCCGGACTCTGGGCCAGCAGAATGACGACTCGTTTGCCATCCGTGTAATAAGGATCGCCAGTGAGATTGTGATGCGGGGCCGCGCGAGTCACAGGGGGAGTCGCGACCATGTGCCCGGCCGCTTCGACTCGCTCCACGTCGAGCAGATCCTCCAGCACGTAATCGCGGGCTTCATCGACATCAGGGTCGATTCGGTGCGTGGTCAGGTTCCAGACCTTCGTCGTAAACCGCACACCGATATCACGACTCACCTGCCCCACCCAGACGGGCTGGTCCTTCAGCTGAAACGGTGCGAGCCACAACCGCAGATGCATGCGGACATTAATGGAGTTTCGGATCTGTTGCAGTGCGATGTCCTGGCTGCGACCAAACAGAAACAGCGGGCTGACAGGCGAGTACCGGTACTCCTCCCCCAGCAGAAAAGCCTTGGCCGTCTTCCAGCAAGTGGCCAGCGTGATCGCCTCGGTTTCATCCCAGCGGCCGATGAATGACAGCAACAGAGTCTCAAACGAACCGATGATCACCAGATTGACGGGATCGCCTGTGCCACGTCCGCTCTGATTCGAGACGACCGTGGAGACCTGCTTCAGCTGTTCGATCAGATGGTCGACGTCTCCGTCTTCGCGGGGCGCCGCCTTCACGCGGTTCAGCAACTCCTGGTGTTCGTAGTCGAGCGCGAGATTCGGCACTGGCATCGAAAAGGACAGATCGATATCCCGCGACGAGGAATCGGCATCGGAGACAAGTGATTCCGACCTAACCATTGTCGTATAGAGCGGCCCCACTTCGTCGTGATTCACCTGGCTGATCGCCATCAGATAGATCCGGATAATCTTGGTTCCGGAATCGAGCGACGTATAGATGAACCCCTCGACCGTCTCACCGGGGGCGATCGGACGCCGATGCAGCGATTGATCCTGAAAGAACGCATCCATCCGCTGATTCGCCCAGTAGGCTGTCAGCAACTTCAGCGGCATCAGCAACAGCAATGGCGCAAAGATCCAACCCACGACGCCAAAGGTGGAGATCCGCTTGACGATCGAAAAATGACAGCGCGCGGCCGCCTCCAGCGGCGGAAAGTAACGCGGGTCAATCGTCAGAAACTGGGCTCGCAGGACCGACTGTGATCCATTCTTGACCCGCACCCACACCGGCTGCAGCCCTTTGCCTGCGAGGGGAATTCCAAAGATACGACGCCCCTCCTGAGCATCGGGGACGGCCACCGTGACATCGACCCCATCCTGGGTTCGCGTCTCAGCGCGGCTCATGTACCCGTGATATTCCGCCTGGGGGTGGTAGGGCGTCGTGAAGAGACGCTCCATCAGACTCGTAAAATAGCTCAACGTCTTGGCCCTCCAGCGAAACCCGGATCAGAGAGTTCCAGTCGGACTCGCTCTCCGCAGTGTCTGATTTCCGCCAGAGAATCACAATTCACAGCCCTGAGTCGATTCTCACTGGGACAAATCCGTTTTCCAGCCCCCTCCCCTGGCGAACGGGTTGAATCAAAAGTCTGTCCTGACCATCGCTGGATGATCTACTGGTCTTTCGGGTTCATCTTTCCGACCCGTGTGACCCAGAATTTCTGCACCGCATGCGGCATCGCCCCCGATGTCGCGCGGATCTGGATCTCCATTTGAAGCACGCCGAACGGGACCTGTTCGCTGAACCAGACGTTTCGGGTGTAATGTCGCAACGGCACACCGCTGGCCGACTTCTCCTGGACGTACCCGTAGGCCTGCAGGCTGCGGATGGCGTCCCTCTGGACTGCCGTTCTGAGGTAGCGGACTGCTGAGCCCCAATACTGGGATGGCGAAGGCAACCCGGTCATGAGCCGAATCGCATCGCGCCTCGAACGTCCGGTCTCGGCACCTTCCACGACGCATTCTTCCATCGGCTTGCCGGCCAGGAAACTCCCCCGGTTAATGAGGATGGTTTCTCGATGGGTTCCGTTGTTCCAGACAAACTCAATGCGACGCAGCGGCATTCCCGCCGAGCCTGCGGGACCGCCATCACTGACTCGCAACGTTTCGGGGCCCTGTGTCGGGGAATCGGTCGTCAGCTCAATCCAGTACTCGGGATCGGCCTGCATCCCATCCGGAATCGTGTAGATCCAGCTGTGAACTGGTCGCGGCAAAGCGGGCCGGGGATCGCTGTAGTCGACCCACCCTGCTCTCTCCATAAAGGTCAGCAGCGAAGATGGTCGCCACGGCCCGTCACTCGGGCACCAGGCCGAAACCACCGACAGAGCGAGCGTCAGCAGCGTGAAAATCCGCCCGAATCGGTTTCGGCCAAGGACTTCAATCGCCGGGATCATCACCAGCACCCACGCCGGGGCCAGCCACTGCATCCAGCGCAAGGCTACGCTCACCCCCCCGTAGTTGTAGTTCTCTGTCTTCAGCAGATAGAACGCAAAGACGATGAACGACACAGCTGCGATGAGGAATGGCCAGCGTGACTTTTCATTCTCGGAATCCCGGAACTTTGGCACGCAGAACACCAGCATCGTCCACAGAAACGCCGGAGTCAGTGAGAACCAGCCGTGATGCCCGACCGTACAGTGCAGCAGGTAGGTCCAGAAGCCATCCCGGTTCGTGTCGATGCCCTTCGGATCCATCCAATAGCTGGGCACCCCCTCGTGAATGAAGTTGTACTTCTCGGTGCCGTAATACGAGTAAAACGGACGCAGGCCACCGGTGGCTGCGTAGTTCGTCCAGAAGAACAGCCCGATCGGGACCAGGAATCCCGCAATCATCATTCCCCACATCGATCGCGGTACCTGGCTCCAGAGCAGCAGGAACACCAGTCCCACGAGCGCTGCCGACGGCAACTCATTACACACACCAAACGCAAACGCCGCCCCGGCGAGCAAAAACTCCCACTTGCCGTTCACCTCCCGGTGAATCCGATCCACTGCCCAGATTCCAATCATCACACTCGTCGCTGCGACTGTGTGATTGTTAAACACCGCGAGGAACGGCGACAACATCGTGCCGCCCGACAGCAGAGTCATCGCATACAGCTGCGCAAACGGGTCACGGAACTTTTCGGCGATCATGCCTCTCCACAACACCAGCGCGACCGTCATCGGCACAATGTTGATCAGGAACAGCAGAATGCGGGTGACAGTTAACAGATGCGTATCGAGAGTCCACCCGGTCGCAAGTTTCAAGACTTTGTACATCTGCGTCACGATCCACGGCAGGAGCGGCGGCTTCGTGGAGTAGAAGTGGTCGTT
>CANJZR010000249.1 GCA_947479075.1 Planctomycetaceae bacterium | reverse complement strand
TTCGATTGTTCGTAATTGTGCAGTGCCAGGACTATCTGTTTGAGGTTATTCCGACACTGCGTACGACGTGCGGACTCGCGGGCCTGTTGCACGGCAGGCAACAACAGGGCCAGGAGAATGGCCACGATGCCAATCACCACCAGCAATTCGACCAGGGTGAACGCGCGAAGGCGTCTCATGCCGACCTCACGGTTTCCGATGGCAATACAGGGATCTCACCAGAAGACGCTTCCGCGACAGCCGGCCGACCGGGAAGATGAACGGTGAAAATTGTTCCCTCGTTGATAACGCTCTCCACGTGGATCCGCCCCCGATGAGCTTCCACGATCGATTTGCAGATCGCCAACCCCAGACCAGTCCCCCCGGTATTACGAGTTCGGGAAATGTCCACACGATAAAAGCGGTCGAAAATACGGGGCAGGTGAGCAGGCGCGATCCCCACGCCGGTATCACGAATGGAACACCACCACTCGTCCTCTTCCATCCCCGCGGTAATGTGGATCTCCCCTCCGGGGAGTGTGTACTTGCTCGCGTTGTCTAACAGGTTCCAGAACAGCTGGCTGAGCCAGATGTCATCACCCATCACGCTCCAGAGCGGAAACCTCGACACGACCAGGGTCTGACCACGCTCTTCTATCACAGGGCGGGCCCGATCGATCACATCCAGCAGCAACTTGTCGACGGGCAGATATTCAAAGTAAGACGATTGATAACCCGCGTCGTGCCGAGACAACAGCAGCAGCTGGTCGACCAGATCCCCCATATAACCGACTTCCTGAAGCGTCTCGCTCACAACGCGCTGATACTCATCGACACTCCGCGTGGATCGCAGGGCGACCTCGGATTGCGTGCGCAAGGCAGCGATTGGCGAACGCAGTTCATGCGCCGCATCTGAGGTAAATTGCCGCATCTGGTCATATGACGCCTGAATGCGATCAAACAGACCATTCAACGTGATCGCCAACCGTCCGAGTTCATCGTTGGGGTTCAGGATTTCCAGACGCTGATCCAGCTTTTCGACGGAAATACGCTCTGCGGTGTTGGCCACGTACTCGATTGGAATGAGGGCCCGCCGGGCCAGCAGGTAGCCCGCGATGATCGAGACTGCGATGACAATCGGCAAGGTTGTCAGCAAGACACCGAGGTACCAGTGAAACTCCTGTTGAATCGCCGCTCGGGGAGAAAACACCTGCAGGAGAATCGGTTCCGACTGAGGATTACGGATGGCCGTCGTCAGCATCCGATATCGTCCAAGTTCCCCAAAATCGACATCGGAATATCGAGGGCCACGAATCTCACTGGCTCTGGTGTCCGATTCCGGCAGGGTGATCTGCGTCAGGAACCGGCTGCGAAACAGAAAACGCCCCTGAGCATCCGTAATCTGAAACTGATAATGCGAGTGAGCGGAGTAGTGGCGGGCGAGCTGGGTGACAAGCGTTTTCTCGTCTTCGATATTGCGTACCTCTTCGGTGAGCTCTCTCAATTCTTCCTTCAGATCCTGATCGGCGATGTATGTCAGATGCTGATGAAAGGCCGAGAGCATGGCGCCACTGAAGATCACGAACAACGTGGTCAGAACGACCGTGTTCCAGATTGTCAGTCGCCACCGAATCGTGCATCGCCTCAAGGTTTATCCCCTAACAGATACCCCTCGCCTCTGATTGTGTGCAGGAGTTTCTCCCACCCCGGTCTCTCGATTTTAGTTCGCAACGACTTGACCTGCACCTCAATGACATTCGTCCAGGTGGCGGTCGACGCCTTCCAGACATCTCGCGCCAGCATCTGACGGGTGACGACCTCATTCTTATGACGCAGGAAATACTCCGCCAGCTCAAATTCCCGTCGCGTCAATTCAATGGACTCACCGTGGCGGGTCACCTTTCTCGCCAGCAGATCCATCTGCAGACTTTCAAAACGCAGTACGGTCTCGGCCTTTGAGTTTCTACGGAGCAGCGACCTCAATCGGGCCAATAGCTCCGAGAATGCGACTGGCTTGACCAGATAATCATCCGCTCCTGTATCCAGCCCCAGAACGCGATCCTCCAATGAGTCACGTGCCGACATGATCATCACCGGCAGAGTGGATCCCTCATGACGGAGGTCCCGAAGCATTTGTAACCCGTCGCCGTCGGGCAATTGCAGGTCGAGGAGGATCGCATCGAGCGGTTCACGCTTCGCGATCAACTGGCCTTCGACACCACTCATCGCGGCGAATACTCGATACCCTTCCTCCTCCAGCCCCGTCTTCAGGCTGTTGAGCAGTGTTCGGTGATCTTCAACAATCAATAGATTTGCCATGGATGCAGTCCACTCCCCGCGCGATTTCCAACGAGTCCTGATTGTATGTAGACAGTGGGGGGGGGCAGGGGGAGAGGTATACAGCATTATGAATGCATTCTCATGAAGTTTCTCGGTCAATTTAGTTACATTGCGGAAGGCTTTGAGACCATTGGTGCGTTACCAACGGCCGCCTTCGACGGAGTCGGAGTCACGTCATTCAGAGTGGGTGGCCGAAGCCGAACCTCACCTCCCCAATGCCGAATTCGTCGTTAAGATCGATCTCATGCCAGTATCGCCCCCGGAACTCGTCAACCGCTGTCAGACCGTGCTTGCTCACGCGTGGATGGTTCGGACATTCGTGAAGCACTCGACGGAAGTCGAGGACTTTCCCGAGTTGATGGGAATCGTTCGTGGAGTTTTCGATTTGTCACGCGCTGTCGAAACACGAGTCGATGATCCGGCCGAGTACTTCAAAATGCTAGACAAAAAGCTCCCCGGTTTGCGGAGTGCAGTGGAAAAGTTCGCAATCGACGCCCCGCTGGCCTCCACGCACACCAACTTCATCCAGGCGGTGATTTCCATTCGCGCCAGTACGGAAGAGCTGGCCGAACTCTGTGCACATGGAATTCAACAGACCAGCACCGTGAAGGCTCCTCCATCGATTACCAAGCCGATCCCCAAACACCCAGCGCCGACCAGTCCCAACCCACCTGGCTCCGACGAGTAACGTGTCATCAATGCATCGATGCTCATGAAAGCGGCCAGATTTGACGCCCGATCAGCGTCCCAGATAAGCTCAACTCCGCCTCCCTGATAATTCGGAGGACGATTCGACTTCTGATGAATTTGCCATGGATGAGGAGAGCATAATGCGGCAATCGCTTGGGTACTCGGCAAACTGTTTGATATTGACCCTTGGCCTGTGGGTGACGGGAGCTCCAATCGCCTACGGACAGGGTTCAGCTCCTCCCACCACCAAGCCTGCAGCCACAGCGACCAGCGGTGCAGAGCCGTCCGCGAAGAACCAAGTGGTCATCGAGCGATCCCCTGTCATCTTTCGCGACCCGGCCAAGTACCAGGTGAATCTCCATCTGGAACCAGTTCGAAAGCTGACTCTGGCATCCGCCATTGATGGTGTCGTGACGAGCCTGCAGGTCAAAATCGGCGACGAGGTCCCTCCACAAGCCGAAGCGATTCGCCTCGATGCACGTGTTTCCCAGTTGAAGTCTCAGCGAGCACTGGCAGCACTCAAGGCCGCAAAGGCTGAACTCGAATCGGCCAAAGACAAAGCCGCAGCTGAGGCCCGCGTGGAAATCGCAGAAGCGGATCTGGCAATTGCGGAGCTCGAAAAGTCATTGGCCGTCGTTCGCTCTTCCATGAAGGGAGTTGTGACCTCAATTCTCGTCCTGGAAGGTGAGTTCGTCCGGGCCGGACAACCGCTGGCAGTCGTGTCCGATCCAGAATCGCTGACGGTCTCGATCCCAATCGATGGGAAGACTCAGAAGGCGGGCGACTCCATCGAACTCAAGATCGAAGATGCCAACGTCTCTGCGAAGGTCGATGCTGTTCAGCCACTGCTGCCCCAGTTCGATCCGTTACGAGATCTCTTTGTCTCTCCGGCCACGGGACGGATTGTGCTGGAGAACAAGAACGGCAAGTTGAGAGCGGGACAGACCGTGCACTCCCCAATGATCCCAAGACTTCCCGTCGCCGAAGTTCCCACATCAGCGATCATTAACGCAGAGCAGGGCGGTCGCAAAGTGCAGGTGATTCGTGAGGGGTTTGTCCGGGATATCCCGGTCGAGTTACTGGGGCAAGTCGGAGCGGATCACGTGTTTGTGAGTGGCCGGTTCGGAACCACCGATGAACTGATCTCCAAGACTTCCGAACCGCTGGTGGACGGTGCACGAGTCACAGCCCGTGATCCGAAAGCGATCGGCAAGCCCGCAAGCTCCTCGCAACCACCACAACCTGGCGCGAGTGGTGCCAACTTCTAAAACCCGCTCCACCGGTGATTTGCCTCACGCGGCACAAGAGTCTGCGGGTGACGGCACAGGCTCCGGAAGCGGTTACTCGTAGAAATGCGATGATGTTTCGGAAGTTCCCGGCTTTTCGGGCTGCGACGACTGGAGCGTCACGGGTATACTTCTGGGATATTGCCCCCTGTCCTGCCCTCAGGCCAGACCCCGATTTTGCAGCTTCAACGGAAGCGGCCAGTTCGGTGAGGCGAGTCGTGTGTTTGTCCTTGCAGCGATGGGAACGGTCTGATGGCCGACAACGATAATCAAAACCAAAACCAGATCGACCAGTATCAGCTTGTGAACTGCATTGCCACGGGCGGCATCTCCCAGATCTGGGAGGTCAAACACATCGCCAATCAGCAGCAGTTTGCCATGAAGCTGCTGCTCCCGGAACACATCAAGGACTCGCATAAGAAAAGCGAGCTCAAATCCGAAGCCACCATTGCTCGGCAACTCGAACACCCCAGTATCATCAAGGTGGTCGATATTTCGATCGGTCGCGACAACTCCTATTTCATTATGGAGCATTTTCGCGGCAACAACATGAAGAACGCGATTCGCTTCGACCACTCCACGGTGCAGGGCCGGAGCAAGAAGATCATGGAGTTGCTGGCTCAGGCATTTGCGTTCATTCACGACAAAGGCTGGGTTCATAAAGACATCAAGCCCGACAACGTGCTGGTCAACAAGGCGGGAGATGTTCGAGTCATCGATTTTTCGCTCGCATCCAAACCGACGGGCTTCATCTCGTCGATGCTGACTCGCAAGAGCAGCGTCGTGATTCAGGGAACCCGCACGTATCTGGCTCCCGAACTGATTCAGCGACAACCGCTGACGTTTTCCGCGGATATCTACAGCCTGGGCATTCTGTTCTACGAAATGCTGACCGGGCGACCTCCGTTTATTATGAGCAATCCCAACGATCTCCTGATGGCGCATGTCCGTGAAAAGGCCGAGCGTCCGTCCGGATACAATCCCAACCTGAGTCCGGAACTCGATCAGTTCATTTTCAAAATGATTGCCAAGAAACCGAGCGAACGATTCGGATCCATGCACGAGGTTTACTCCGCAGTCCGAACTCTGCGGGCCTTCGTCGAAGATCCCGAGACGTTCCTTCGCAACAAAGCCAGCAAAGACGAAGCCGACTATCAAGACTCAGTCGCCAGCACTCTCGACAGCCGGGCCGACGCGACCCGTACCCCCGAGGAGCGGGAGAAGGCCCGCATCGAAGCTCAGAAGACCAAAGACGCTCTCTACGGAAAACGGAAGAAGGCTCTCGAAAAGGAAGCTGCAAAAGCTCCTCCCGCCAAGACTGCTCCCACTCAGCCAGCCCCCATGCCGATGCAGCCCCAGATGATGCAGCCGATGATGCCTCAGATGCCATTCCCGGGACAGATGGGAATGCCGATGGGATTCCCCGGGCCCGGCGGATTCCCGGGGATGCCCGGAATGCCGTTCCCCGGTCAGATGCCAGGAATGATGCCCGGGATGATGCCGGGGCAGGCCCCCATGCCTGGAATGTATCCCGGACAGCCGATGCCCGGGATGCCCATGCCTGGGATGCCAATGCACGGAATGCCGGGGGGAATGCCTGGTGTCCCTCAGCCGATGGGAGCTCCACAGCCGCTCCGTCCAGCTGCTCCCGCGCCGATCAGTGGACCTGCCACTCAAGCTCCAGGTCAGGCGCCACCCGCGCCGAAACCGGCCACGCCCAAGCCGACAGAAGACCTGCCACTGATGGACATGGGCGACCTCGACATCACGTGAAGCGTGATTGTTCGGTGTCCGAACTCCAGCTGGCTGATGCGCGCATCAAACAAGGTTGTGAGAACGA
>CANJZR010000248.1 GCA_947479075.1 Planctomycetaceae bacterium | reverse complement strand
ATAAAACCGCAGCTGCGCCAGGCCCGAGTCATTGGCTGGGAACGCCGAGGACTTGCGACACTCCCCAACGCTGTGATTCGCGGAGGGACGGCAAACAAAATCGCTGCGGACGATCTGGTACTTGCGGCGGGCGAGTCGATCGTCGATCAGGGACAGGGAAGCGGCATCGCTGCGGATGATCTGGTGCTGGCCGGACGAACTGTCATCGGGCGAATCACACGGATCAGTCGCTGGACCAGCACGATTCAGCCGGTCACCGATTCCGAGTTTCGTGGACAGGCCCAGATCGTTCGCTTGCAGGACAATGAGGCAATCCTCGGTGCCGAGGGAATACTCGCTGGAACGGGGAAGGGCGATTGCCGTCTGCTGCATGTCGGGACGACTGAGCCCGTCGCCGAGGGAGACCTGGTCTTTACATCACTGCGCGGGGTCCCACTTTCTCCGCCGCTGTTCTACGGAACGATCACTCGGGCAGACCTGGTGGATGGCGAGCCTGACTGGTCCATCACGGTCACTCCAGCACTGACGGGAACACCACCAAGCGAGGTTCTGGTGCTCGGTCTTTCGATTGGCCGACCGAGCCCGCAACCGAGCGATGCAGCGCAGCCGCAGGAGGGTGGACGATGATCCTCCCAACAACTCAATCCCACCTGTGGGATCACCACCGGGAGGGCGAAGCTCCCGCTGAGCCGCGGCGACTCTGGCAATCGATCGAACATTCGCGGCGGTTGAACGCCTGCCGAGCCCCTCACAGAGCCCCCCTCACCCCAGCCCTCTCCCCCACAGTGGAGATTGGGACGCTGGATCGGTCCCTTGTGGGGGAGAGGGAGGAAGACGTTCGAGACTCAAGTTTTACAATGAGTGATACACGGCTCGGTAGGAGCCTCGCCCTCCCGAAAAGAGTCGCCCGGGGCAGCGTGCGATGATTCGTTTGATCGCCTGGGCCGTTCTCGGATATGCCAGCTGTGTCTGGGACTGTTCATGCAGCCCGGAGCATGCCCGCTGGCCGAGTGCCACGGCAGTGTTCATCCTGCTGCTGGCCACGCGAGAGCCGCGACACTGCGTCTGGGCTGCGGGTCTCTGCGGGCTCGTCATGGATGCAGCGCAGAGTGGAGTCCTGGGGCCGCGCGTGCTGGCGGGAGTCTTCATGGCCACGCTGGCCAGCAGTTTCCGTCTCAGCCAGGCCGAGACAAAGGGGCTGGGAGTGGCTCTGCTGGTATACATCCTGAGCCTGGGCTGGCTGCTGGCCCCGGGGCTCGCCCACTTCAAGTCAGGGGCATCCGCAATCTGGGATCAGACGCTCATCCTGCGGGCGGTGTCGACAACTCTTGTGACGCTGGCTCTACGCAGCATATTGAGACCGAAAACTCACGCGGATGAGGCCGCTTGGTGAAGCCTCATCCGGCGTGAACGAATCGAATTACTTGGTGCCGTCGCCCGCTTTGCCGACATCCAGGACATCGAGCAGGCCAAGTTCGAAGACGAAGTTTTTCTGCTTCGCTCCGGCGGGACCGGCTTCCGACTTGTCGACGTGGGCGAAGAAAATCTCCGCTTCCGCGACAAGGCGATCGCCGCAGGTCGCGCGGACAGCTGTCATGCCACCCTCTTCGCGAGCGTCCAGCAGTTCGGCCGAGTAGACCAATTGGTCGCCGGGGCAGGCCCAGCTGTGAAAAACGACCTTGGGGATCTTGGCCAGGATCACCACGTGCTTGAAGCCGTGTGACTCACCGAGCAGGATGCCGCCGGTCTGCGCCATGCCCTCAATCATGAGGGAACCAGGCATCACCGGAAAACCGGGATAGTGATCGTGCAGATGCTCTTCAGCCAGCGAGACGTTCTTGATCGCCTTGGCCGATTTGCCGCTGTGGAATTCGATAAAACGGTCGATCCAGAACCAGCGCATAACAAGAGCCGTATGAGTGGGGGGTGAAAGAGAAACGGACATGAGGGGCCGAGCTGCAGGAATCGGAACCGCGCGGTTCCGATTCCTTCGCTCAACCCTGACCCTCATTGATCAACGCAACTATGCGCCCAGCTTGGCAGCCAGGAACTTGCAGATCATGTCGACGGTAAACAGATCCGACATCCGCTCAACGCGGGGGTCAGCTGCGAACTTCTCGATGTCTGCGTGAGGCATACGAGTCCGCAGTTCGGCGAGACCCGCATCGGTGATCTTACCCGCGGCGACGAAGCCCGAGTCCGCCGAAGCGATGTTCTCGGGGAACAGTTCGCCACGTGGGATCTTGATGTCAAAGTTCTTTTCGAGGCGGAACACGATGTCCAGGAAGTCGATTGACTCGGCTCCCAGATCACCAATCAACGTGGCGGCAGACGTGACTTCGTCGTCATCGACTCCCAGTGCGTCGACCAGTGTCTCGCGGACCTTTTCGAAAATCTCGTCACGACTCGGCATGGATTTCTCCCGTAGTGATTGCAACGCGGCAAATCTGGCGAACACCGCCAGATTCGTCGGGAATTCTCGAGCCGGATTGTCTGACCCTGCCCTGAACCGACTTGCGATGCGAACTGTGTTGGTAAGAAGGCCTCGGGCCTGGAGGCGAGGGCCAAGTGCCAGAGGGTCTCCGGGTAGAGAGCCTTGCTGGAGAGGCCCGCGTCCTCGCGTACGGCCTCAGATTCTGGTTGCGATAGATGAGTCCAACTTTGGCTCCGGGCCCTGACCCCCAGAACCACAGCCTTCCTCAAATTCCACCGAGGGTCAAGCCCCCGTCAACGGTCAGCACGTGGCCGGTGATGTAGGCAGCGTCATCGCTGGCCAGGAAGAGTGCCGCATTGGCGATGTCTTCCGGCTTCCCGAGGCGACGCAGCGAGATCCCAGCCACGACTTCCTTGAACTTTTCGCCACCCATCGAACGCACGGTTTCGGTCATATCGGTCTCGATGAAACCGGGAGCGATGGCATTGACGGTGATGTTGCGGCGACCAATTTCCGTGGCCAGGCAGCGGGTCAGGCCCTGAATGCCTCCCTTGCTGGCGGCGTAGTTGACCTGCCCCTGGTTGCCGTATTCGGCGGCAACGCTCGACATGTTGACGATACGTCCGTAACGCTGGGACATCATCGGCCGCATGACAGCCTGGGCGAAGTTGAAGACGCTGGTCAGGTTGGTGTCGATGACGGCCTGCCAGTTTTCGGCGGTCATGGCGGCCAGCAAGCCGTCCTTAATGATGCCAGCGTTGTTGATCAGGATGTCGATTCGCGACCACTTGTCGAGCACCTTCTGGACGATGGCGTCGGCTTCGTCCTTCTTGCTGACATCGCATTGGAAGGCGATCACTTCGCGGCCCTGGGCGGCCTGATCAGCGACGAGTGCGTTTGCGGAATCAGCATTCGACTTGTAGACGAAAGCGACCTTGGCCCCTTCGCGAGCCAGGGCTTCGACCACAGCCTTGCCAATACCTCGGCTGCCGCCGGTCACCAGTGCGATTTTGCCTGCCAGTTTCATGGTTTGTCTCGAAGAGGTGTGGGCAGGTGTTGCGAACTGCCCTCTCTGATTTGTCCGAGGGAGACCGTCCGTCTGCCCTACATCTGATGCCCGCGGGCCAGCGAATGGCTGCCCGCTTTCGTCACGCCACCTGCCACAAGCAGGCGAACAACTCGCGGAGCTTCTGGATGCGAAGATCGTCCGACTTCTTCAAATCGGGGTTCTTGTCAGCCAGGTTGAATTGTTCCAGCGTGATTTTCGCGCTCACGGCCGAAGTCCCGTCGACGGTCCCCGTCCCCTTGAGCGTGTAGAGGTTGCCCTCGTGTTTCGAAATCTCGCACTCGACCTGGAGCGTGTGGCCGGGCTTCACGAAGTTGTTGAACTTCACCGCCCGAGCCTCCTTGAGCAGGATCGTGCTGTACTTGAACCCTTCGGTTTCACGGATCAGCCAGCCGCCAGCCTGAACCAGCGACTCGATCATCAGGACGCCAGGCAACACCGGGAACCCGGGGAAGTGGTCAGCCAGATACTCCTCCGCCAGTGACAGGTTTTTGACCGCCGTGATGGACTTGCCCGGCTCAAGAGTCAGAATTCGATCAACGAGGGTGAACCGCACGACCGTTGCCCCAATGCTGCTGTGTGGTGAGTGGTGGCAACCACCCACATCTGTCCGTGGATCGAGGTCAGGGAACACTGTCCCCGCCAACGGAGATGACTCCGCTTGAGAAGCGAGGCAGAATACCTGTGGGAAGGCGAAGACTCAACCCGTGACGCCCGCACCAGTGACAATCCGTACAGTAAAACAAGCTTGAAAAACCAACCGTTTTGACGAATTGAATGGCCCGGGGAGACTCAAACACCCCCCAAAAGGACAAAAACAGGTCTTACCCACCACGAATAAAAAAACACAAACTCTTTGTAAACAAAGAGTTCGATCCTCCAAACATTCTTCAGGCGACCCGACCCACCCCGGGTTACTTCCCGTTGTGACCTTCGCCAGTAGCTGCGGCTGATTCCGCAGGTTCGCAGAGCTCTTCGCGAACAATGCTGACGTTCTTCGGCGCGTCGATCCCGATCTTCACGGTGTTCGGACCGATGCGGACGATGTTAATCACGACATCTTCGCCGATGAGGATTCGCTCTCCGGCCTTCCTGGACAATACCAACATGGCCAACTCCTTCCTGGTGCGTCTGCGGAGCCTGCTCTCTGAGACAGGATGAAATCCGCATCAATTCAGCCACGACATCAAAAGGATAACAGTCGCGATTCAACCCGTCCAGTAAATTCTACAAAACGAATTGTGCCCGCAAAACAGGCTGCTCATTTTGCGGGCACATCGCATTTCACGCCTCAATCCACTCAGCTATGGAAGCCCATGGCATCGTAGAATTCGAGTTCTTCCACTCCCACGAGCTTGAGTGCCACAATGGCAGTAAAACTCAACATCAATTTGCGGGCTCCGATGGTGTCGGGGCGTTCCCGCTGAACCAGCAGGATGCCTTCGTTGACCCGGAAGTCGTTAAACGGGACCGACTCACCAAATTGCGTGATCAAAACACCCGACCGGGGAAACGTCTGCGGCCAGTTCTCAAACAGTGTCCGCCAGGATTCGTCGTTCATAATCACACTTTCTCGAGGCCCCGCATGCATCGCCGACCGCAGACCGAACGGTCCGCATGTTTGTCTCGACCAGTGGGGGAGATCGCAATTAAGCCGAATACAGCCGCGTGCGGTGCGGTCCGGGAATCCGTGAATTCGTACGGTACCAACGAAAAACGCCGCACCTTTGACGGTGCGGCGTTTTTGATGACCCCATGGGGATTCGAACCCCAGTAACAGGACTGAAAATCCTGTGTCCTAGGCCACTAGACGATGGGGCCAGTGGGTGCGTAGGGTATCGACCACCGCCAGCCTGTCAAGGTTCTCGGAAATCTTTATTTTTCGACAACCTGCTACAATCTCGACCCAGCGTCCGGTTTCGCAGCTCTTCACAATCATTCCGGCGGTACAGGCGGATTCATGCGATTTGCAATTGGCCAGGTCAATCCCACGATTGGCGATCTTCACGGAAACTGCCAGCTAATCGAGCAGGCCCATCGGGGAGCAGCCGAGAATGGGGCGCAACTGCTTGTCCTGCCTGAGTTAGCAGTGTGCGGATACCCCCCGAAAGATCTGCTGTTGCGGGACGGCTTCATTCCCCGCTGCGAGGCCGCCGTCGAGCGTCTGGCCCAGCTGACATCAGGAAAAACGGCGATTCTGGTGGGCCACCCTAGTACCGGCGAGAACGGGACCCACCACAATTCCGCCTCACTTCTCGCCGACGGAAAAGTCGTCGACCGGGTCCATAAAACACTCCTGCCCAACTACGACGTGTTCGACGAGCGGCGGTACTTCCGGCCCCAGCGACCCGAGCGACTGCGTCCCATCGAGTTCATGGGCCGAAAGCTCGGCGTCCATATCTGCGAAGACGCCTGGTGGGGTCAGCCGGAGACCTTCTACCACACCCCGGAAGAAAAATTCATCGACCCCGTCCGCGAACTGGCTCGCCAGGGGGCGGAGATCCTGATCAACCTGTCGGCCAGCCCCTTCGAGGTCGACAAAGCAGCCCGCCGGCGGAACCTCATCGCCGCTCACGTCCTCCAGACTGGGCTTCCGTTTGTCTTTGTGAATCAAATCGGCGGACACGATGACCTCGT
>CANJZR010000247.1 GCA_947479075.1 Planctomycetaceae bacterium | reverse complement strand
GAACTTCTGGGTGCTCGACTCGAAGCTCGAAACGCAGTGGCACGGGTCGTGTACGACGGGGCACTATCCCTATGCCCGCGATATTGATGGGGATGGCCGCGAGGAGCTATTCGTCGGGTACTCGATGTACAACCCCGACGGATCACAGCGGTGGTCGCTCGATTCTCAGATCAAGGACCACGCCGATGCGGTGATTGCGTGCGACTTGCACCCTGAGAAGCCGGGCGAGGTGAAGGTCCTGTGTGCTGCCAGCGATGAGGGGTTCTATATCGCCGACCTGCAGGGCAAGATCCTCAAGCGGCATCGCGTTGGGCATGCCCAGAATCTGACGGTGGCCAATTTCCGGTCCGATCTGCCGGGGTTGGAAGTACTCGTCATGAACTACTGGGGCAACCAGGGAATCGCACACTTCTATAACGCGGATGGCGATCTGTACCACGACTTTGAACCGGCCAACCATGGCAGCACGAGTCTGCCGGTGAACTGGACTGGCAAGGACGAGGAGTTCTGGTGCCTGTCGCCGAATCCCGAGTTAGGTGGGCTGTTTGACGGGTGGGGACGCAAGGTGGTGCAGTTCCCGAAGGACGGGCATCCCGACATGTGCTTCATGCCGCTCGATGTGACCGGGGACTGCCGGGACGAGATCATTGTGTGGGATCCGTTTGAGATGTGGGTCTATACCCAGAGTGATTCACCGCTGCCAGGGAAGCTGTACCAGCCGACGCGGAACCCGCTGTACAACCACTCGAACTATGGTGCGATGGGGTCACTGCCGCCGCAGTCAAAATAGGTGTGGGCCTGAGAGTTTGAGGCGTGTTCATCTCACCAACCCGACGCGTCAGCGAGGGCGCGTGGCAGTGGGGCGTTGGTGCCGAAACGATGCGGACACAGAGTTGATTCTCAACCGGACGACGTGCGACACACGTGGTCGATACGCTCGCCCTCGCTGACGCTTCGGGTTAGTGTGCTGGACGAGTTGTTGATTGGACGGATTGCAGTGAGCGCGGAATCTATTAGTAATTCAATGTGAAGGTTGGAGGACGGCCATGTTAGTTTCGCAGCTGTGGTTCACGGTTCGAACAAGGGGCGTGTTCTTATTCGCGATCGCGACGTGTGCTCTCGGGGTGTGTGGCGTCTTGTGTGATTCCACGAGTTTCGCCGAGGATCGCCCGGCGGAGATCGTCTTTCCAGAGGCCTCATGGAGTCAGCGGGCCCCGGGTGAGTTGGGTCTCGATGCCAGCAAGCTCGACGAGTTGGCGAAGAACCTCGGTGGACGCGGCTGTGTGATTCGGTATGGCCATGTCGTGAAGAGCTGGGGCGATCAGGCGGAGGTCGGCGACTGGTTCTCGTCGGCCAAGCCGGTGCTCAGCACGATGTTGTTCTTCGCCATTCAGGAAGGCCGCGTGAAGAGCGTTGATCAACCGCTGGTCGACTTTGGCTGGGAGTTGTCGCCGAAGGATCGGACCATGACGTTCCGCCATCTGGGCTCGATGTCGAGTGGGTACGCCCGCCCCGAGCCCCCGGGAACAGCTTGGGCCTACAACGACTTTGCGATCCAGCTGTATCAGAAGACACTGTTCGATCGAGTGTTCCCGGGAGATGCGAAAGAGAACGTCGAACATCCTACGCGGCTCGGGGCTCTCAAGTTCGAAGATGGTTTGAAGTTCAACGGGAAGCGGCGGTTGTCTGCGTCGGTGCGGGACTTTTCGCGAATCGTCTGGTTCTGGTGCAATCGCGGGAACTGGAATGGGCAGCAGGTCCTCGCGTCGAAGTACTTCGACGAGTACATGCTGCCAAAGGCCCCCAAGGATCTGCCCCTGACGCGGCAGGCGGAGACGAACGACTACCTCGGGATCAAGAGCTATGGCGGCGGGTCGGACCACTTCTCCAAAGCCGGTGCAGGGGTGTACGGCTTCAACTGGTGGTTTAATTCGACCGGGCGGGGGCATCCGCAGGCGATGACCTGGCCCGATGCTCCAGCTGACACGGTCATGTCGCTGGGGGCGCGCGGGAACAACTCGGCGATCATCCCCAGCCTTGGACTGGCGATCGTGTGTGCGAATGGCGACTGGGGCGATCTGGAGGCGGGGAACCGAGACTCAAAGCTGAATCAATCGTTGAAGCTTCTCGCCTCGGCGGTGACCGATGGCCCCGCTGAGTCGAAAGAGATTCCGACGGCGACGCAGTGGCAGCCGACCTCGCTGTCGTTCGAGGGGCCGGAGCTGGAGGAGCAGGGGGCTCTCAACCCGTTCACCGATTTCCGACTCGATGTGACATTCGAATTGGGGGCGCGCAAGGTCGTGGTGCCCGGGTACTTCGCGGCGGATGGCAACGCGGCGGAGACGAGTGCCGACAAGGGACGCATCTGGCAGGTCCAGTGGCTGCCCGATACGCAGGGGCTTTGGAAGTGGACTGCCCGGTTTCGGACGGGACCAGGCATCGCTCATGCAGAACACGTCGAGGCTGGGACGCCGACCGCGTTCGATGGACAGGCGGGATCGATCCGTGTGAACGCGTATGACCCGGCAGCTCCGGGGTTTTATTCCAAAGGACTGCTGCATTACACCGGTGAGCGGTACTTGCGGTTTGCGGCGACGGGCGAGGCGTTCCTCAAGGGAGGAACCGACAGCCCGGAGAACCTGCTGGCGTTTGCGGACTTCGACCAGACCGAGCCGACGCATCGTTACGAACCTCACGCAGCTGACTACAAAGAGGGCGATGTCACCTGGCAGGGGGGCAAGGGGAAGAACCTGATCGGGGCGTTGAATTATCTGGCGTCGAGGGAGATGAACTCGGTTTACTTCCTGACGATGAATGTCAAAGGAGATGGCAAGGATGTGTGGCCGTGGACCTCGCGCGATGAGCGGATGCGGTTCGATTGCAGCAAGCTGGCGCAGTGGGAACTGGTGTTTCGGCACATGGACCGTTTAGGACTGGTCCTGCATGTCGTGCATCAGGAGACCGAGAACGATCAGCTGCTCGACGGCGGGGAGTTGGGATCGGAGCGTCGGTTGTACTACCGCGAGTTGATCGCGCGGTTCGCCCATCATCCGGCGATTGTGTGGAACCTGGGCGAGGAAAACACCAACACGCTCGAACAGCAACAGGCCTTCGCCAAGTTCTTCGGCGAGAACGATCCGTATCGGCACCCGCGGGTGATCCACACCTTCCCCAGCCAGGTGGAAAAGGTCTACGCCCCGTTGCTGGGGGATCTGAATCTGGAGGGGGCGTCGTTCCAGTTCGGGAAAGCGGTTCGCAGCCATCCGGAGGCTGTTGATTGGCTGACGCGGTCGGAAGCTGCGGGGCGACCGTGGTTCGTGTGCATGGATGAGATCGGCCCGGCGAGTATCTGCCTGCCGCCTGATATTCAGGACCCGGAGCATCCGCACGAAGTCCGTCACGCGTTGTGGGGCAACCTGATCGCGGGGGGCTCCGGGGCGGAGTGGATTGTGGCGTACGATACCTGGCCCCGGGTTCCGGGGAAGCATCTCGACATCGCCTGCGAGAATCTGCGTCCCTGGGAAAACATGTGGACGCTGACCGCCATTGCGAACCGATTCTTCCGGGAGCATGTCCCATTCGCCACGATGCGGACCGCTGATCATCTGGTCGAGAAGGATCACGCTTGGTGTCTGGCCCAACCAGGCGCGGTGTATGTGGTCTATCTGTTCGGTGATCAGCAAACGACGCTGGAGTTGCCGGAAGGGGAGTTCACCGTCAGCTGGTTTAACCCGTGGAAGGGGGGCGATCTGATTCCCGGTTCTCCTCTGACCGGACCGGGAAGGCAGTCGCTGGGGGGGCCTCCGACTGATTCCAGCAAGGACTGGGTGGCGCTGGTCCGCCGAAAAGAATGACGCCCGAACGCGAATGAACATCGACTCTGAACAAGCCTCTACTTTGTGTTGGGATATTGCTGGAGAGTGAACGACCTTGCCATTGAACTGCACCGGAACAACTGGAGTGATCAGTGCTGGGAATGGGGTGTGCTGTTTCAGTTCAATGGGAGCGCGAATGCAATGCGACGATTGGGCGACTCTGGCGGATGAGGCCATCCAACATCCCCAGCTGTGTCCACTTTCCATTTCGACTCGATCGACGTTCAGACCCTTTGGCTGGTGTGAGTCAGAGGGTTTGACCGTCCGGTCTTTCGAGACGGGCTCCCGGTCACGTTGGGCCCTTGGAGGCGTGGCCTGTATGGCCCAACCCGCTTGCGTCGATTTCGTACTGCACTTTCTTTATTCATTAGTTTTTTTTAAATTCTGCGCTGTGTTCCTGCATGCCGCCTCCGAAGCAAACCCCGAATCGAACCTCTGATTTCACCTGATGGTTCTTTGCCCCTCTGATGACGTACAAGACAGCCGAACTGAATCAGAGGAGATTTGAGTTGGAATTGCCCGAAACGACTGCTCGGACGAAATCTTTTGAACTCTCCAGCCTTGGCTCACACGATGCCGAGCGGCCCGCTTTGACGCACCATGGAAGGTCGGTGCGGTGTCTGCTCATAGGCGACAACGGGGCTGGAAATACAGGGGCTGATGTCCGATTGCTCGCGATCGAGGATCTTGACGTACCTGTCTGTGAACGGATTCTCTGGAGGGGAGGAGGAGTTCCTCAGATGGTCACCAGCCACGATGAAGGTCTGGCCCCCATCTCTGCGGAGCTGGAACTCGACCAGGAATTGCAGTTGCACTACGAGAATTCTGATCTGGTCAATCTCACGATCCAGAGGTTTGACGACTTGATAGAGAATCTCGCTGAATTGGCAGAACGCATCCGCCGCAAACAAGAAGCTCGATTCGTGTCACTGTGTCGACAGAACCTTGTGGATCTTCATGACTGGGGTCTCCGAAACTTCGACAAGGTGATTCCCATCTGACCCAATTCCGGAGCTCGCCACCTCAGCGATATGAGGTCGGTTGTCTTTACCTTACAATCCCCGTCACATTCAGATGATCTGATGTGGCGATCAGCCATCCAGGGCCAACTATGAACTTGTCTTTCCCACACGTTGTGTTTGCGATCGGAATCACGATCTATCTGGTGGTTCGCGGTGCTTATCAATGGCAAAATGCGAAAGCGAAGAAGTCGGTCTCCCGAGCGACTTTCATGGACTGGCTGCTGGTCGTTCAGATCGCCACTGCTCAGATCCTCTTGCCGAGCGTGCTGATATACACTCACTGGTTGGACTGGGCCAACTATTACCTGCCGCAGGCGTTTGCGGGAGTTGGCGGTCTGGTCATGGCCGGAGGACTGTGGTTGTTTTGGCGGTCCCATGCCGATTTAGGCAAGAACTGGTCTGTCACCTTGGAGCTCGACGAGAATCATCGGCTGGTCACTCACGGCGTGTACAAATACCTGAGGCATCCGATGTATGCGTCATTCTTTCTGCTCGCCATCGGCCAGGCTTTGCTGCTGAACAACTGGGTGGCAGGCTGGGCTGCTCTTGTGGCGACGACGGTCCTCTATTGGATCCGTCTTCCCCATGAGGAAAGCATGATGGTGGAGTTCTTTGGAGACGATTACGTCAACTACCGGAAACAAACCAGCTCCCTGATTCCCTGGAAATAGCTGGGAATGACGGTCGGACGCCGAGAAACGGTGGCTTGATTGATCCTCAGCCAGCTGGGGTACCCCGTGTCGGGACGCTTCCGGCTGTCGGGTCGCGTGGCGCTGGGTCTCACATTGATGTCCCTTAAGACAAATTTGCGGAATGTGAGTCTCACCCGGGGGGCCGAGAGGGATAGAATGGTGATGCGAACACCTTCGCGGCGCCTGCAGGCATTTATTATCTATTCCTGATCTCTGGTCTGTTTGGCCTTGTCCGCTCTTTGCATCCCGTTTTCCCACGTCTTACACTCATCTTGACCGGTCAGCGCGACTGAGACGGGGCGCCGTGATTGTCGAAACTCTTGCCATCGCTCGGTGGGATAGACAATTCGGAAGTCTCAACCTTGCGGTGTCGCTTCCTGTCGCAGCTGTCTTCTCGTGCCGATCTCCGGCCTCGGGCAGCGTTCCTTCACGCATCTCAGCTTCCACGATCGCGTCACGGCGAGCGCGGGGCATGACTCATCGGCGGGCACCGGAATCTCTGGGGCTCTGAAAATGGAAAGAGGTCAGCCATGGCCCGTAACTGGCTCGATCAGTTCGTCAAAGACGGCACCGTCAGCCCCGATCAGCTCGCAGAAGCTGAAGAGATGGCTGGCAATCTGGGG
>CANJZR010000246.1 GCA_947479075.1 Planctomycetaceae bacterium | reverse complement strand
TACCGCGTGGGCTTGCTGTCCACCTGGGCCGAGGGACCGTGGCATGTGAAGGCCGGTTACTATCACCTGAGTTCGCACCTGGGTGACGAGTTTGTACTTGCGAATCCGTTCTTCCCCCGGCTGAACTACGTGCGAGATTCGCTCATCACCGGGGTGACGTATGAGCTCACAGACGACTGGCAGACTTACGGTGAAATCGCATACGCACTCGGCCGGGAGGATGGGGCTGATCCCCTGGAGTTCCAATACGGACTCCAATACAGCCCGCTGGCCTTCGGCTTCCGGGGGGCACCGTTCGCCGCCCTCAATGGTCACACCCGCCAGGACTTCGGATACATCACCAGTGTCACGTTCCAAGCCGGTTGGCAGTGGCGTGGCAGCGAATCGCAACGCCTGTTCCGTGTGGGTATGCAGTACTACGATGGCCCCGCCTTGCAGTGGTCGTTTGCCGGACAGAATGAAACTCTGATTGGTGGGGGAATGTGGTTTGACTTCTAAGGTACAGGCCGGTGCGTGGCCAGCACTCGTCTGATTGGCCTTTACAACGAGCGTGAGACAGTCCTGTCTCACGCTCGTTTTTTGTTGTCGTGCCCTTTTCGGCGAAGAGTAGAACTGTTTGGTCTCCGGGATGCGTCTCCCAGATTTTCCAGGTGGGGACTGCGACTGGACCGGGGAGTGGGTATACTGGGGTACTTCGATTTCCAATCCAGGACACACTGTCGCATGCTTGCCAAGCGAATCATTCCCTGCCTTGATGTTCACGCCGGACGGGTCGTGAAAGGGGTCAACTTCCTCCAGCTGCGCGATGCGGGCGACCCTGTAGAGATCGCGAAGCGGTATGAAGCAGAGGGAGCCGACGAGCTGGTATTCCTCGACATCACCGCCAGCCACGAACAGCGTGACATCATTCTGGATGTCGTACAGCGCACGAGTGAGGTCGTCTTTATGCCGCTGACCGTCGGCGGCGGGATTCGGACACTGGATGACATTCGCCGCCTGCTGAAAGCCGGTTGCGACAAGGTTTCCATCAACAGCTCTGCCGTTACCAATCCCGGCTTTGTTCGCGAGGCTGCCCTGCGTTTCGGAAGCCAGTGCATCGTGGTCAACATCGATCCCAAGCGGGTCATGCGGGACGGCAAAGAGTTCTGGGATGTCCACATCAATGGCGGACGCAAATCAACCGGTCTCGAAGCGGTCGCCTGGGCCCAAGAGGTCGAACAGCTTGGAGCCGGAGAGATCGTCCTGACCTGCATGGACGCCGATGGGACGAAGAACGGATTCGATCTCGAGATCACACGAGCTGTGGCTGACGCCGTGGAGATTCCCGTCGTTGCCAGCGGCGGAGCGGGTTCTCCGCATCATATGTTTGAAGCGGTGACCAAGGGGGGCGCCAGTGCCGCCCTGGCCGCGAGCATTTTCCACTATGGCGAGTACACGATCGCCGAGACCAAGCAGTACATGGCCGACCGCGGCGTTCCGATGCGGGTGTGAGTCATACGGCCCAAACCCATTGAATTGCCCCCTCTTCCCCCACTCTGACAACTGATCACTGACGACTGACAACTCCCCCATGACAGCCCCCTCCGATATCGAACAGGTCCACGCCGCTGCTCGCGAGATCTCTTCGCAGCTGGGGCGAGTCATTGTCGGCCAGCAGACGGTCGTCGAGGAGTTGCTGACCTGCGTGCTGGCGGGGGGGCACTGTTTGCTGGTTGGGGTGCCGGGTCTGGCCAAGACACTCATGGTCCGGTCGCTGGCCGATTGTCTGGGACTGTCGTTTAACCGCGTCCAGTTCACTCCCGATCTGATGCCCGCCGACGTGACGGGGACAGAGGTCATTCAGGAGGACCGCTCGACGGGCCAGCGCGAGCTACGGTTCATCCGTGGCCCGATCTTCGCAAACGTGGTGCTGGCCGACGAAGTGAACCGTACTCCTCCCAAGACTCAGGCTGCTCTGCTGGAAGCGATGCAGGAACATCAGGTCACGGTCGGTGGTGTGCGTCACGCGCTGCCAGTGCCGTTTTTCGTTCTGGCCACTCAGAATCCGATCGAGCAGGAGGGCACGTATCCGCTGCCCGAAGCCCAGCTCGACCGCTTCATGTGCCAGGTGCTGATCGATTATCCCGACGAGGATGAGGAGTTTCAGATCGTCCGCCAGACGACCTCGTCGGCTTCCACGAAACTCACACCTGTGCTGACGGAAGATAAGTTGCAACGGCTACAGTCGATCGTTCGTGATGTCCCGGTGTCTGACTCGGTCATTCGGTTTGCATTGTCGCTCTCGCGTCTTTCGCGTCACAACCATCCGCAGGCCCCCGATTTTGTCAAGAAGTACGTCACGTGGGGGGCCGGGCCACGGGCGAGTCAGCACCTCATCCATGCCGCCAAGGCCCGCGCTGCGATTCAGGGCCGCCTGCACGCTGATGAAAGCGACGTGCGAGCGATCGCTGCTCCGGTCCTGCGACACCGGATCGTCACGAACTTCCATGCAGAGGCAGATAAACAGACGGCCGATGGCATTATTGCTCAACTGATCGATCTGGCTTCCAGGTCGAGCCAGTCACCGAGCCTGGCCGAGCGAGTCTCGGGAGTATTTACCAGGAGTTAGCCCGTCCGGGGATTTGTCTCCCCGGAGTCTTAAATAATAAACGCGTCCATTGCGGATCAAACCACAATGGACGCGTCGAGTCGATTTCGATGGATCGGTCGCTGAGTTACCTCAGGCGATCATCCGCTTAGCGAGCGGGGATCAGCAAAGGAGCGGTCGGCGTTGTCTGCAGGGGAGCCTGCTGATAGATCACCACCTGGCCCTGAGGCTGAGTCGTCATCTGAGCTGGGGTCTGAGTGGTCTGAGAGGGCACCCACAGGACAGGCTGTACAGCACCGCCCGTGGTCTGTCCCTGCACCTGAGTCTGCATACCTGGAGGCATCTGGTTCGGAGCCATGGGAGTCATCGGCAGCCATTCCTGGTAACGAACAGGCTGGGACTGAGCTGGCCTGGTACGCTGGGACTGCAACTGAGGTGCCATCGTCTGCTGTGGCACCATCTGCAGAGGCTGCATCTGGGCGGACTGTGCTGGCACCGTCTGCAACTGCACTGGTTGCATTTGACCAGGCTGCATCTGCATTGGCATCGATTGCATCTGCATTGGCTGGCCGTGAATCACTTGCATAGGTTGCATCTGCTGCATCATGCGAGCGTGAGTGGGCTCGGGGGCGACCTGTTCAGCGGGAGCTCCTTCGGGAGTCGCTGCGGGAGGCGTGTTGGGCGACGGATTGTTCGGCTGTCCGGGATTGGAGAATTCGCTGCCGGGAGTGACTGGAATGGCCATGCCGTTCTGCTGACACGACTGACACGAAGAGCCACCTGGCATGGATGCTCCGTCATACATGACCTGGCCACCCTGGGCACAGCTGGAGCAGCCTCCCGAGCAGCTTCCACAATCGGTCATGCAGGGCGAGCAGCCTCCACACGGGCCGCAATCTCCACAGCCAGAGCCACAAGGATCGCACGAGTTCCACTTGGAACCATGGAGGCCAAGTCCTCTCTTATTGAACAGACAGCTCTTGTAAGGCTTGGGGCTGCATTCGTCACATGGAGAAACACAACTGTCCAGTTCGTTCGTCCAGGCTCGATGCGCAGACACGCATCCCGATAGAGTGACTCCGATCATCGCCAGAAGGCACAAGGCTCGCATGTTTGACTCCGCATCCCAAGGAATGCTTACACGCCCCGAAATAGAGCATGTCCGCATTCAATCTGTGGATCGAATTTCCGAGTGTTCGGCCTTTAACGATTTCCCGGGTCGGAACAGTAATTCTGGTCAGTGGGAAGTGAACCATCGAAGCAAATTGGCAAGCTGGGAAGATCTCGGTGATTAGGAGAAAGTCTTGCTTCGGGACTAATGGCTCGTAGAATTGGATTGCAATGCCGCAACCCGTGTTGCAATCGCGACACAACGATTCAGCCGCACAATCGCTAAGGTGCATAGAACAATCACTTTGCAGCGAACATTAGGGGACCTGCCCCGAAGTGGTCGATGGACGACAAAGCGGCTTTCCGGCAACGTTCTTCGAGTCTCAATCACTGATCTTTTTGGACCATCGTCCCATGTCGCCCAAGAAATATCTGAGCCTCGACGAAGCTGCACAACAGCTGGGCCTTCGAAATGATGAACTGAACCGCCTCCGTGAGCGAGGTGAAGTTCGAGGGTTCGCTGATCGCGGCACCTGGAAATTTAAGGTCGAAGACATCGAGGAGCTGGCCCGCAGTCGCCAGGCAGACTCCGACCCGGAAGTCCCGATGTTCATGGACGATCTCCCCGAGTCGGAAGAAGAGCTGGAGCTGCCAGTCTGGGGCACTCCCGAGAACGAATTGGCGATCGACGACGAATCGGTGATGGTCCTGGATGACGACGATACCAGTGACGACCCGACCGTCATCCGCAAATCGGTCGATCCCCTCAACAGCTCTGACAGCGATGTGCGGCTGGTCTTTGACGAGCCGATGATCATCAAGGCCAGTGAACCCGAGCCCACCATCCCCTCTGACTCCGACAGTGATGTCCGATTGGTCGGGAATCTGGTGCCCGAACTGGATAGCGACAGTGATGTCAAACTGGTGAATGATCTGGACAGCGACAGCGATGTGAAGCTGGTCGGCGACGACACGATCAATGACATCCACCTTTCCCTGGGTGAACCTCCTCAAATGGGCTCGGACAGCGATGTCCGTCTGGTGAGCGCGGGAACCGAGAGCGATATCTCTCTGACTCTGGGCGAGCCACCAAAGCTGGGCTCAGACAGCGAGATCCGCGTCAAGCCCCCTCAATTTGATGAAGACGAGATTGCTGCTGCGATTGGAGATGCTCCCGACTTGGGCTCGGACAGCGAGATCCGACTGGGGCTTCCAGACGATGACGACGAAGAGGCCATCCTGATTGGTGAACCTCTTCACATGGATTCGGACAGCGATGTTCACGCTGATTTGCCAGACGACGAGGAATTCGCAGTCTCGCTCGATGGCCCGCCCGAATGGAGTTCCGACAGCGACATCCGTCTGTCACCTCCCGAAAGCGACAGCGACATCAAGCTGGTCGGCGAAATGGTCGACAGTGACAGCGACATCAAACTGGTGGCTCCAGAATCCACGAGTGACAGCGATGTGAAGCTCCTGTCGCCGGAACTCGAAAGCGACAGTGACATCCAGCTGGTCGGGGCGGATCTGGGAACAGAACGTGACGTTCCGCTGATCTCCGCTGATCTCGGAGGAGACAGCGATGTCAAGCTGGTGAACAACCTGCAAAACAGCGACAGCGATGTGCAGCTGCTGGGACCGGCTGATTCATCCATCGCTCTCGATTTCGAATCGGACGACGGCGAATCGGCCTCGGTCCTGTCCGAAGAGAGCGGGATCGCACTGGGCAGTGACAGTGCGATGATGCTGGCCACCGAAAGTGGCTTTTCCCTGGGGGACCCCAACGACAGCGGGATCGCTCTCTCTGCCGATTCAGACGAGGGCATCACTCTCGACACCGGCTCCCAGGACAGTGGCATCTCGCTGTCCACTGGCGACAGCGGTATTTCCCTGAGCATGGGCGACAGCGGTATCTCGCTCGAAGCTGTGGCCGACAGTGGCATCTCATTTGAAGACAGTGCGGAATTCGGCGGCACGATTCCGATGATGGCTGTCCCGACCGACGACAACGTGCCCGAGACGAAGTTTGAAATTCCCTCGATGAAGGACGACAGTGCCTTTGAGCTGCGTCTGAAGGGGGATGACAACGCCTCGACACAGGTTCTCAACCTGAATGACTCGGGCGAAGCCACCATCGACGATGCGGTATTCGATGTCGACGATGATGACGCCGACCTCGATCTGCAGAGCGAAGACGATCTCGAAGTCTCTGACGATGCCTTCGCGGACGATGATGAAGACCTGGAGGACATGGAAGTCTTCGGAGCCGATGACGACGCCTTCGCCGACGAAGACGGGGGATCTCCCCGCCCGATGCGAGGCGGCATGGCCGTTGGCTACGAACCCGAATGGTCGATGGGGACCGTCGCGACGCTCGGATTTTCGACCGTTATCCTGAGCCTGTGCATGTTCCTGATGTTCGACCTCGTCAAAACGATGTGGGTCAGCCAGCCAGGCACGCCGGTCGCCAGCGCACTGCTCGAATCACTCGGCGGGATGTTCAAGTAACCTGCAGCCAGATTCG
>CANJZR010000245.1 GCA_947479075.1 Planctomycetaceae bacterium | reverse complement strand
GTTCCGCAACTACCCGGTCTCGCCGAGCTACATGCACCACCCGGTGGTGGTCGGGACGAATGAAGTAGCATGACTCTCTACGGGAGCCGGAAGCGTCAGCGCCCGGAGTTGAGAGTGCGTGGAACGTCTGTCTGAAACTTCGTCCTCCCGCTTGTTCGACGAACTCTCCTGATGTCCGCTAACCTGCACGATGAAGCGGACAAATCACAGAGAGACATGCCATGCAGGAAGCCAAGAACACCCAGCGAGCCCTTGTGAAGATCGGCTACGATGGTCGTGTCCACAAGTTCTTCAAAGCCGATCGGGCTCAGGAGCGGTTCGAGAACGAGCTGATGGTATTGCAGTATCTGGAACGGCGGGGGTGTGAGTTCGTGCCGCGGGTGCTGGGGTTCGATCGCGAGACCCTTGAACTGGTGACATCGAACTGCGGAGCTCGCGTCGATCGGATGAACGACGAACGGGTCAAGCAGCTGTTTGATGAGTTGGAGGGCTATGGGGTCCGGCACGAGGATCCGTTCCTGCGGAATATCACGTATCGAGCATCGGACGGGCGGTTCTGCCTGATCGATTTCGAGTTCGCGACGATCCTTGAACCCGATGCTGTCACGGCTCAGGCTCCCGAGTTTGAGGCAGCTGCGCATGCGGCCGATGCGTTTGCTGCGGATTCGACCACGCTGAAGATCAAGTGGTCCGCCGCGACCGATATCGGCAAGTACCGGCCCAATAACGAAGACCAGTTCGTGACGATGGCCTTCAATACGGAGGAGTTCAACTATCTGGCCCGCGAAGGAGATGTTCATATCGGCGACTTCGACTTTGTGTTCGCGGTCAGCGACGGGATGGGCGGCGAAAAGTCGGGTGAGTTCGCCAGCCGCTTCGCGATCGACAACATTACGCGATTGTTGTCACGCCGGTTTTCACTCTCCACGGCTCAGACGCGGGCGGGAATTCATAACTGTCTCGAAGACCTGATCCACGGTATTCATCGCCAGCTGACCCAGTTGGGTGAGAGCTATGACGGGGCCAAGAACATGGGGGCCACGCTCAGCATGGTCTGGTACGTGCAGGGGTGGTTCTACTTCGGTCACATCGGGGACAGCCGGATTTATTACCTGCCCAAGAGTGGCGGAATGACTCAGATTACCGATGATCATACCTACGTCGGCTGGCTCCGCCGAAAAGGCGAGATCAATGAGCGCGAGGCCCGCTACCATCCCCGCAAGAACGTGCTGGCCCAGTCGCTCGGCTCGGGGAATCAGTTCATCAAGCCTCAGATTGGAGAATTGAGCTGTGAGCGCGGCGACCGGATTCTGATCTGCAGTGATGGTGTGATCGATGGTTTGTGGGATCGCGGGATCGAGGAGTTGTTGCGTGAGCCGCCGGAATCACTCATCAGCCTCAACCCCGCTCAGCGTCTTGTTCGCGCTGCCGTCGATGAGTCAGGTCGTGACAACACGACAGCTGTGGTGCTGGAAATTGTGTGAGTTGCAGATTGCGATCGGCCAGCGATCTGACGATTACGGTGTCATAGAATCAATTCTTCGTCATCATGAAGGGGGCTTAAGAATTACACCATAATTCCTTTTAAATACCATTGCGGGACTCCGCTTTGGTATAGTCCAGCCGTAGTTGCATGACACAGGCCGAACCGTAGCACGGACGCTCTCTCCACGAGGATTCGGGGGAAAGATGTATCCGAACGGTGCGCTACCGACCACGCCCGATCTGTTTTCGGATCTGTTTCAGCAGATTATCGATAACACCTCCGCTGTGATCTATGTCAAAGATCGGCAGTTCCAGTATCTGCATGTCAATAAGCAGTTTGAGTGGTTCTCCCGCATGTCGCGGTGTGAGATCGTCGGGAACACCGACTTTGAGCTGTTCCCCGCTGAACTGGCTCTTGGTTTCCGCATCAATGATGAACTTGTGCTGCGGACGGGGGAATCGGTGAGGTGTGAAGAAGTGGCCCCGCACGCCGACGGGCCGCATACCTATCTCTCGGTCAAGTTCCCCCTGCGCGATGACTCGGGCGAGATTGTGGCTGTGGCAGGAATCTCGACGGATATCACTGACCGCGTACTGGCCCGGAGGGAAATTGAATCGCTTCGACGGCACTATGAGTCGTTGATGGATTCGGTGGGGGACGGGATTTGCGGTCTGGATACAGAGGGGCGGATTACGTTTGTCAATCCGGCGATGGAACGCCTCCTCGGTTTTTCGGAGGAGGAGTTGCTTGGGCAGCATCGAGGAATGTTTTTTGTGGATCGCTGCGTGCGCGGGCGGGAATGTCCGGTGAGCGCGGTTCTCAAGGGGGGCGAGTCACAGCAGGTGAGCGATGCCCGGTTCTGTTGTCGCGACGGGACCCATCTTCCAGTTGAATATGTGGCCACTCCACTGCGGGAGGGGGATGCGACACTCGGCGTGGTAATTGCCTTTCGCGATGTTCGAGCCCGTTTGGAGCTGCTGCATTCTGAACAGGAAATGAAGACTGCCCGGGTCGTGCAGATGGCTCTTTATCCCAAGTCGGACCCGGTGGTTCCCGGGTTCGAGATCTCGGGACTCATGCACCCCAGTTCCCACACGAGCGGAGACTACTATGACTACATCACCTCCGCGGATGGAGCCCTCAACGTGGTGGTCGGCGATGTCAGCGGGCATGGGCTGGGGCCAGCTCTGGAGATGGTGGAGACGCGAGCCTCGTTGCGGACGTTACTGAGCGATCATGGCGAACTGGAACCGGCCTTCCGGCGGTTGAACATGATCCTCAAGGATGACCTCCCCGAGGGGATGTTTGTCACGCTCTTCACAGCCAAGATTGATCCGCGAAAACGCGTCTTGAGCTACGCAGCTGCGGGACATCAGGCTCAAATGCTGACTTGCGATGACGAGCTGATTCGACTCGACAGCATGGGCTTGCCACTCGGGATCGAGTCGGACGTCAGTTACGGAGCGTCGCGTGATTTCGAACTGAGGTCGGGTGATCTGATCGTGCTGGCGACTGACGGGATTATGGAACAGGTCTCGCCCGATCAGTCACCCGGAGTACGGGGCGAGCTGTTCGGCTGGCAGCGTACGATCGCGTCAGTGCGGAAAAATCGTCATCTGCCAGCGAAGCAGATCCTGGAACATCTCTTCGAGGACGTGCGACAGTTCGCGTGTGGGATTCCGCAGAAAGATGATGTGACGGCGGTGATTATCAAGGTGTTGTAAACGCGAGCGTGGCGACCTTTATCGACGGTTTTGTCCTACTTTTTTCCTTTGGCCCGCTGGTCGGCAAAGAACTGTTGCAGCATCAGCTGGCAGTCGGCTTTCATCACGCCACCCAGGACCTGGCAGCGATGGTTAAGACGGTTGTCGTCCGTGATCGAATAGAGCGTGTGACAGGCTCCCCCTTTGGGATCGGTCGTTCCGTAGACCACGGTCGGGATGCGGGCCTGGACGATGGCTCCCGCGCACATGGGGCAGGGCTCCAGCGTCACGTACAACGTGCAGTCAAGCAGTCGCCAGGAATTGCGGGCCGCAGCTGCCTGGGTAATCGCCAGCATCTCGGCATGAGCGGTCGGGTCTTTGAGCGTTTCCCGCTGGTTGTACCCCTCGCCGATGATGCGTCCTTCGTGAACGATCAGTGCTCCGACGGGAACTTCCTCCTGATCATACGCCATCATTCCCAGCTCAATCGCCCGACGCATGAAGTGCTCGTGAATCGAGTGCGGGCTCAATGGCTCCTCGAAATCGTGATGGGACGAGAAGTCGTCAGAGTGATTGAGCACGGGGGAGAAGGCCTTGGAGAACTGGCGGGCATCTGGACGGGGAACTCGGTTTCCAATACGGACTGCAGTATAAGCAGTCGCTCCGTGGCAATCTCTCGTCGGCCCTTTCGGGAGGCAGATCAGGTCGCAGCACTCGTCTGCTTCAAATGCTCGGCCAGTGGGTGGTGTTCATCCACATGGGCCTCGACAAGATCCTGAAGTAGTGAGTAGCGATCGACAAAGAGAGGCAGCCAGATATCACTCGAAAGACCGTCAGCGGTGATGCGCAAGTAGCTGAGACCGAAGAGGTTGAACCGTCTGACCGTGCGCATGGAGTTCCAGGGAATCGTCCGGATGAATCCCCAGAAGTTGTAGCAGGCGAGGCCTTCGGGGGAGACGAAGAAGAGATATCGCCGACGCAGGATCTCAATGCTGACGGCGGACAAGATTCCCGTCGTGACCGGAATCACGAGCCCGAGGATCACGTAGTTCGTCGCTCCCTGCCAGACGAACCACGCCAGCGCGCCCATCAACGCCAGAGCGAAAACAGCTCGGAAGGGCTCCTCAAAGCTGATCTGAAACGCCTCCTTGCGGAGCGAAATTCGCAGGTAATCCTCGTCGATCAGGGCCATGAATCGAACACCTTCAATAGGCTGGTCTGGGGGACCGCGTCGTCAGCACCCCACAAATCAAGGCAACCTCATTCCGGGAGCATAACCATTGAGCCCTCACATGCCCAAGTCCGTCGGCAACGACTGCGCATCGAGCCGATAATTCGGACACTCTTCGCAGCCTTCTGGAATGTTCAAAGTCATGCCTGATTGGAAGGCGTAAGGTTATTTTCAACATGGCTTTGCGTGTTTTTTTGAGGGCGAGAATGATTCGAGATGTCTCCGTTCCAGACCAGCAACAGCTGCTCCAACCTCGGCACCCAGCGGAAATTCCTCTTGGTCGATTGGCGACCAGCCGGTATGTTCCGCGGCGCAGGCCGGATGATCCGGCTCTCGTCAGCCATTTCCCTCGTGCGATCGTCTGCCGTGAAGCGTGTTTTCGGCATTTGTGTGGTGCTCTCCCTCGTCACTCTGTTTCAATCAGGGTGTATGAGCCGTCGCATCACCGTGCGAACACAGCCGCCCGGGGCTCTGGTGGAAATGAACGGGAAACGCCTGGGACCTTCCCCGGTGTCGACCAACTTTACGTATTACGGCGATAACGAGTTCAAAATCTCGTCGCCCGGCTACGAGACAGCTGTCGTTCGCCAGCCGACCCCAGCTCCCTGGTACCAGGTTCCGCCGCTCGATTTCATCTCCGACAACTTCCTGCCTTTTCGAGTCCGGGACCACCGCGAATACAACTACTCGCTGACGCCCAGAGATCCGCTCCAGGAAATGGATGAGCAGGGTCTCCGCAGCCGCGGCGAGAATTTTCGATCGCAGTCCCAAAGCGGACCGGTCCTGCCGTAACGATTTCTTGACAGTAATGTCTGCATAATCTCTCTAAAAACGAAGTCATTTCGAGGGTAGCAAGCGACGGCCATCGCCTCGCCGCCCCACTGCTCAGCGGGATTGACGCGCTGATGTAAACGTTGGTTTCCAGACGTTGTTCTAAAACCCATCTCAAGTGTTAAAACAGGAATCTTGAGAATATGAGGAAATCGATAAAATGCCCGCAATGTCTACCTAGACAACCCATAGCGTCCATGTAACCTATCTGTCTTGTGAGTCGCCGAATCACGGTGTTCGACTGAGAACTCCTTCCGGCGCGGAATTGTGACTTAACACAGGCGTTCCGAAGATCCAGCCAGTGCCAATGTCACTTTCCGTGGACAGAGGAAATGGGGATGTCTCGGTGAACAAGCCGGTTCTCGGCAATCTGTGTCAACCCAATAGGTGAGGGGAATCGAATGAACTTGGGATTGAAAATGGTTGCCGCAGCACTGGCGATGAGCGCGTGCGTGGCGGATAACGCGTTTGCTCGTTGGCGTCATCACGGTTCGAGCGGAAGCTCGGGGTCGTCAGGATCCTCTGGCTCTTCTGGTTCGTCGGGTGCCTACAGCGCCGGCGGATCGAGTGGTTCTTCGGGCTCATCCGGATCCAGTGGCTCGTTCGGCTCATTCCGACTCTTCCGTCATCACGGTTCCAGTGGATCATACGGTTCGTCGGGTTCCAGTGGTGGATCGTATTCCTCCTATGGTTCCAGCGGATCAAGTGGTTCCAGTGGATCGTCGGGGAACTACGCTCCGTACCAATACTCGTCGGGTTCCTCGGGATCGAGCGGCTCAAGTGGTTCGTCCGGTTCCTACGGGGGTTACTCCAGCGGCTCGTATGGTTATTACGGGGCCAACGGGGGCGTGAGCTACAGCCCGGCTCCAACCTATCGGGCCGTCGGCGATGTCTTTTCCGCGATCGATACCCCGGTGGTTCAGCCGATCGCAGCTCCTGCGATTCCTCAGGCCAAGGCCCAGATCGTCTTCAGCGT
>CANJZR010000244.1 GCA_947479075.1 Planctomycetaceae bacterium | reverse complement strand
GGGAGCAGCTCGCTGATCTGAATTCCTGGAACATTCGTATCGATCGGGCTCAGCTCACCGCGGATCTCTTTGGGTGCATCGGGCTTCAGATCAAATGTGTCCTGGTGCGGCAGCCCACCCGACAGGTAGACCATGATCACCGACTTCCACGGGAGCTTATGCCCCTGCACAGCTGCGGCGGCTTCCGCCCGGGCGATATCTGCAGCTGCAAGACCACCCGCACACGCCAGCCCTCCGACCTGAAGGAACGACCGCCGGGTGACTCCGTCGCAATAGCGAAAGCTGGAACCGGGAAGTGTGAACATAGGGAGGGCCCGAAGTGGCGATTCGGCAGGATATTTGGGGCAGGCACTGCCGCACGTCTGGCCGCAGCAGCGAAATCATCGATCACGAGGAGAGCCGACGATGACCTCTCTTCATTTTACGCCTACAAAGCGACCATCCTCAATGCCGACTCATCAAAATCCAGTGATTCGTTCAGGTTCCGGGCCCCGCAAGATCGCAATAATCCGCCCGGCGAGCGTCGGGCGTCAGCCCGATGGTGCTTCCAGACGCGCGGTCGCAGTCCAGTGAGCAGTCCTCGCGAAAGCGCCTGATCTCGTAACAAGATTCATGAGAATCACGACTGGTACCAAGCACCGGCAGACTCACGCCTGCCGCTCGCCGGGTTCAGATCGCATCGCGGGCGGCGGCGGCGTCCACGGCAGCGGCTTCTCCCGTCGAAGCCATCGTTGTGATGTGTCCCATCTTTCGTCCCGGCTTCGCGTCGCTCTTTCCATACAGATGCAACTTGGCGGACGGCCAGCGCGTAATCGCGTTCCAGTCAGGTTCGCCATCCGCCCAGAGATCGCCGAGCAGGTTCGACATCGCCGCCGGTCGCAGCTGTTCGACAGAGCCCAGCGGCAATCCACAGATCGCACGCACGTGCTGCTCAAACTGGCTCGTCACGTGCCCCTCGATCGTCAGGTGCCCCGAGTTATGTGGCCGCGGAGCCAGTTCATTCACCAGCAGCCGTCCATTCCGTGTGACGAAAAACTCGACGCAAAGCAGCCCGACCACCTGCAGCTGATCCATCAGCATGTGGGTCACTTCGCGAGCCTGCTCCTGAATCGACTCGCGAATCCCATCCGCCGGACAGATCGAGATATCGAGAATGTGGTGCCGATGATGATTGATGATCGGCCCATAGAACGTGACCTCGCCGGCCTCACTGCGACATCCAATCACCGAGCATTCAATCTCCAGATCGATCCACTCTTCCAGGACCGCTGACCGCCCCTTCAGCTGTTGCTCGGCGAAGACGACATCGCTCGCTTCCTTAAGCAGCCACTGCCCCTTGCCGTCGTAGCCCCCTGTGGTCGTCTTCAGGACACACGGTCCCGCAAACGGCGCGACCTGCTCGGCCAGCCCCTTCGCTGGATCCACCGTTGCGAACTTGGGCAGCGGAGCCCCGAGCCGGGCCAGCGTTTCTTTCTCCAGCTTGCGATTCTGAGCCACTTCCAGCACGCACCGGCTCGGTCGCACTCGCGTATGCTTCAACACGATATCGACACACGGCAACGGCACATGCTCGGTTTCAAAGGTCGCGACATCGACCTGTTTTGCGAACTCGGCAACGCGGTCCTCGTCGTCGAACGCTCCGCACACCGTGTGATCGGCCCACTGTGCAGCGGGGCCATTCGGCTCATCGCTGAAGATCACGACACGGTAACCCATCCGCCGTGCGGGCCAAGCCAGCATGCGGCCCAGCTGTCCGCCGCCGAGAATTCCAATGGTCGCTCCGGGAGCCAATACACTGCTCATGTCAGCTCCTGCTGCATGACCTTATCGGCCTGAGCCTGGCGGAAGGCCTCCAGCTTCGTCCGCAGTTCGGGACGGCTGTTCGCCAGAATTCGGCAGGCGAGCAGCCCCGCGTTTTTGGCCCCCGCTTCACCGACCGCCAGCGTACCGACAGGCACTCCACCTGGCATCTGCACAATCGACAACAGTGAATCGACCCCGTGGAACCACTTGCTCCCAACCGGTACACCCAGCACTGGCAGCGTTGTCAGCGAAGCCACCATCCCCGGCAGATGAGCGGCTCCACCCGCCCCGGCAATAATGACCTCCAGCTTCCGCGAGGCTGCCGATTGTGCGTATTCAACCATCCACTCTGGAGTCCGATGAGCGGAGACGACCCGGCACTCATGAGGCACGCCAAACTCGGTCAGAATGTCGGCAGCTGGGCGCATCGTGTCCCAGTCCGAACTGCTGCCCATGATGATGCCGACCAGCGGCGAAGGAGCGGAGGACATGAAAGTTTCCGAGGAGTGAATAAACCGCCCGCAATGCGAGAACGGTCCCACCGGGAGAGTATCCCTGTCGCCAAGGCGAATCAACTCGCCCGGCGGGGAACCACACAGTTTATCGCGAGCAGCTGGCGTCAGGCTGCCGAACTATCCAACGGTCGCTCCTGATTCATTTTCTGATTTCGCCTGTAGTCGCCGCATATCTCGGTTGGTAGTATCAATTCTGCCCATCGCGTTGCTTAATTCGCCTGCTGCGAGAATCGCATGCCTCCTCTCACTCACTCGGTCGGGATCGACCTGGGGACGACCTATTCCTGTATTTCGTATCTGAGTCCACAAGGCCAGCCGATCACGCTTCCCAACGAGGAAGGGGAACTGACCACTCCGTCGGTCGTCCTGATTGACGGTTCCGATGTGATCGTCGGTACGGAAGCACTCCGTAACGCTGTGTCGCACCCTGATCGCGTGATCCAGCACGCCAAGCGGTACATGGGTGACACCCGCAAGTCGTGGACGGTCGATGGCCAGCGCTACACGCCTGTCGATGTCTCGGCCTTCATCATTCGCAAGCTGCTCGACGGGGCGGAGGATCGGCTCGGGCCGATCAAGCAGGCTGTCATTACCGTCCCGGCCCAGTTCAGCGATATCCAGCGGCAATGGACGACTGAGGCGGGGCGTCTGGCCGGACTGGAACGCGTCGACATCATCAACGAGCCGGTGGCTGCCGCTCTGTGTCATGTGCTGGGTGAAGGCAACTGGTTTGCCGAAATCGCCAATGATCAGACCGTCATGGTCTTCGACCTCGGTGGTGGAACATTCGACCTGTCGCTGGTGAAGTACAACAAGGACAAGGTCACCGTCGTGGCCAGCGGCGGCGACCTCAATCTGGGAGGCCTCGACTGGAACAAGGCTCTCGAAAATTTCGCGTGTGATGCGTTTGCTCGAGAATCGTCCAGTGACCCGCGCTACGACTCGGAAACGATGCAATCCGTCGCTCTGGAGATCGAGCAGGCAAAACGCAGCCTCAGCGTTCGCCCGCGCGCGACGATCTCATTGACACATGCGGGCCGCCGCAAGGTCATCGGCATCGATCGCCAGGAGTTTGAAAGCCTGACCGATCCGCTGGTGAAACGCTGTGAGGGCATCACTCTCGGCCTGCTGAAGTCGCTGAAAATCGGCTGGGCTCGCGTCGACGCCGTGCTCATCACCGGCGGAGCGACTCGCATGCCGATGATCCGCTCGATGCTGAAGCGGATCAGTGGGACCACGCTGAACTCGACGCTCTCCCCCGACCAGTCGATCTCACATGGAGCCGCCTACTATGCTGGCATGATCCTCAGCGGCGACAAGTTCGCCAGTTCGTTCCTGAACCGCCAGGCAACCGCCCGCCTCGGCCGATTCAAGCAGCAGAGTGTGAATGCCCGCGAGCTCGGCATTCTGGTCCGCGACACCCAGACCGGACAGCGAGTTCCCCACTACCTGATCCCGGCGAACACCGCGTTACCCTGTGCCTACAAGCAAACGTTTGGCACCGTCAGCACCAACCAGCGGCGAGTGCATCTGCATATTGTCGAGAGCGGAACATCGGGCGACCAGCCGTTCGTTGAGCTGGGGGCCTGCATTATCGAGGACCTGCCGGCTAACCTGCCGGTCAACACGCCGATCGAAGTGACGATCCGTTACGACGAACAGGCCCGGGTCCATGTCTCGGCCCGCGAACTGGCGAGTGGCAAAGCGGCCCGCGTCTCGATCATCCGCGTGGAGAACGTGATCAGCCAGACGCTGCCCGACCTCCCGCCGCCACAGAGTGCCCCGAAGGCTGTGACTGTCGAGGACCCCGCCAAGTTGCGCGGTCCCAGGGACAAATCGAAGCCCAAGCCAATCGCTTCGGTCTTTCAACCCGCGAATCCCTTTTCACCCGCCGGAACTCCTGTGAAGGACACGGGGCCTGAGAATAAAGAGTCGATGCAGTCTGCCTCCGCACGACCGATCGTCGTCAAGCGATCGTCACCTGCCCCGGCCGGTGTGGAAATCTCGGATGTGATTCAAGTCCCATCCGCGCCACCTGTCAGTCGCAAGCCCTCCGCACCACCAGCGCCTCCCCCCAAACCCGGGCGCACCGCGCCTGCGGTCACCGTTTCGAAGCAGTTGTCCCCAACCAAGGCCACGTCGAGCAGCAAACCACCGGCGAAGCCCACCAGACCCAGCACCCCACAACGCCGGGCTCTCGAACGCGCGGAACGTCCTTTACCGCTCTGTAATAAGTGCGGTGAACTGCTGGTGCGAAATCAGTGTCCCAGCTGTCGCACAGGAACGAGTGCCAAGAAACGACCGAACCCACCTTCGAAGCCTGCTCCCCAGCCTCCTCCATCATCGCACGATGGGGAGCTCGAGTTCTGGAACATGACGGAGTAGGAGAAGAAGTCGGGACACAGATGACACAGAGGCTCACGGATCAGAGGGTGGTTCTTGATGGACCAGATTCTTAGAACCCCGTCTTCCCTCACCCCACAATCGACTCGGATCTCAAATTTTCCCCAGCTGGGGGAGTGAAGGTTGAAGTGAGAGTGCCCGCCTCACCCAAACCTGACATTTACCTTCATTCCACTCACACTTGCCACCTCCTCCCTCTGAATCCGTAAACCTCTGTGCCATCTGTGTCCCCCTTTCCCCGCCCAGACTCACTCCGCACCAACTCGTGTCTACAATAAGCCAGACACCGTCCACCGAACCCAACGCCCATGTTCTCCGCCCTCGATCGCAAGGCTCTCCGTAACCTGCTCCACATGAAGGGGCAGTTCCTGGCGATCGCTCTGGTGATCGCCTGTGGGGTGGCGGCGTTCGTGATGTCGCTCAGCACCCTGTCGACACTCACTCGGACTCAGGCCGAGTACTACGCCCGTTACCGCTTCTCGGATGTTTTTGCCCGCGTCACCCGGGCCCCCCTGTCGGTCGTCGAGCGGATCGCTGAAATCCCCGGCGTCTCACAAGTCGAGCCGCGAATCCTGTCCGACGTGACCCTCGACCTGCCCGATCTGGCGGAACCCGCGATCGGTCGCCTGATCTCGATCCCCGAGAACGAGCGTCCCCGGTTGAACAATCTGCACCTGCGCATGGGACGGTACATCGAGCCGAACCAGTCCGGCGAAGTCATCGTAAGTGCGGCTCTCGCCGAGGCCCACAACTTCCGACCGGGTGACTCCCTGCGAGCAGTCATCAACGGCCGCGAGCGAACTCTGAACATCGTCGGTGTGGCCATCTCACCCGAGTTCATCTTTCAGATTCGCGAAGGTGATGTCCTCCCCGACGATCACCGTTACGGCGTCATCTGGATGGGCCAGACCGATCTCGCAGCGGCCTTTGACATGCAGGGGGCGTTCAACAACCTGTGCCTGTCGGTCTCCGCCGATGCCAGTATTCCCGAAGTCATCCGCCAGATCGATCTCTTGCTGGAGCCCTACGGCTGCCTGGGAGCCTACGATCGCAGCGACCACAACTCACACCGGTACGTCCGGGACGAGATGGAGAATCTCAAAAGCATGGCCACCGTGGGGCCGACCATCTTTCTGTCGGTGGCCGCGTTCCTGCTGAATGTCGTGCTCTCGCGGATGATCGCGACGCAGCGGGATGAGATCGCCGCGCTGAAGGCCTTCGGCTATACCGGCCTCGATATCGGGCTGCACTACCTCAAGATTACCGCAGTGGTCGTGGTGGTGGGAGGTGTGGTGGGAGCCTGCGTCGGGACCTTCATGGGGATGAAGCTCTCCGAACTCTATACCAAGCTCTACCGATTTCCGGAGCTGCGGTATCAAATCGACACGCGTGTCACGCTCTGGGCCCTCGGGGTCAGTCTGGCCGCTGGACTCATCGGGACGATCGGCTCCGTCTGGCAGGCGGTCCGTCTGCCCCCCGCCGAAGCGATGCGTCCCGCCAGCCCCGGCGT
>CANJZR010000243.1 GCA_947479075.1 Planctomycetaceae bacterium | reverse complement strand
TAACCGTTTTTCAACGCCGCATACCCCGCCTCCAGCACCTTGGCGATTGCAGCTGTGTCGTACACACAGCCGCCCCAGGTGCCGCCACCGGCTTTCTGGAGCATGGCCCAGAGCAGTGTGTCTGAGGGCATTTGCGGATCGGGCTTGAGCGGGACACTGGGACTACGTTCAGCGAGGATTTTCGCTCCCTCGTCCGGAGTGAATCGCCGCGTTCCATCACCGATGAGATTGATCGAGCCGGTCAGGTTGATGCGGTCGACGATGATCTCAATCAGATCGCCGTCCTTGACCCTGCCGATCGGACCACCGGCCAGGGCTTCGGGGCCGACGTGCCCGATACAGGCTCCGGTCGACACGCCTGAAAATCGGGCGTCGGTGATCACAGCGACGTGCTTCCCAAACGGGAGATACCTCAACGCGGAGGTCACCTGATAGGTTTCCTCCATCCCCGACCCCAGCGGGCCACGGCACATCAGGACGATGATGTCCCCCTCTTTCACCGGCACGCCGCGCCGACCTTTGATGGCGGCAATGGCATCGGGCTCTGAGGTGAAAACCCGCGCGGGGCCGACCTTGCGATAGACGCCATCAGGGTCGACAACACTCGGGTCGATGGCAGTACTCTTAATGACCGAGCCTTCGGGAGCCAGATTGCCAACCGGGAAGGTCACCGTGCTCGTCATACCGCGCGACTTGGCCTTGGCGGGCGACATGATGACATCGTCGGGATCGATGCCGTCCTGCTCCTTGAGCAGCTCGCGGAACCGAGCCCGGCGTTCCGACTTCTCCCACCACTCCAGCAAATCGCCTAGTCGAGCCCCAGCTGCGGTCAGACAGTCGAGCTTGAGCAGCCCCAATGCCCGCAAGTGGAGCATCACTTCGGGCACTCCTCCCGCGAGGAAGACCCGCACGGTCACATGCCCCTTGGGCCCATTCGGCAGTACATCGACGATGCGAGGCACCTGGCGGTTAATCGCGTTCCAGTCGGCGACCTGTGGTCGTCGCAGCCCTGCTTCAAAAGCAATCGCCGGGATGTGCAACAGCAGGTTGGTCGACCCGCCCATCGCGGCATGGACCACCATCGCGTTATGGACTGCGTCTTGTGTCAGGATATCGGCAAGCGTCTTCTTCGAGTCAGCCAGTCCCACGACCGCCCGGGCCGACTGGACGGCGATCTCCTTCCAGATCTCCTGACCGGATGGCGACAACGCACTGTGAGGCAGGCTCATGCCGAGGGCCTCAGCCACCGCCTGCGCGGTCGCAGCTGTACCGAAGAACTGGCACCCTCCGCCCGGCGAGCCGCAGGCCTTACACCCGACCTCAGCTGCATATTTGAGATCGATCTCGCCGTGAGCAAACCGGGCTCCGATCGCCTGTGCCTTGCCCGCGTCCTCGCCGTCGGTTGGCGGCAGCGTGACACCGCCGGGGACAATAATGCTCGGCAGGTTCTTCTGTCCCGCCAGTGCCAGCATCATCGCGGGGAGGCCCTTGTCACAGGTGGCCACTCCGATGACCCCTTTGCGATGTGGCAACGACCGGATCAACCGTTTCAGCACCACAGCTGCGTCGTTGCGATACGCGAGGCTGTCCATCATGGCTGTCGTGCCCTGGGACCGGCCATCGCATGGATCGGAGACATACGCCGCGAAGGGGAGTCGCTCCAGCTTGTCCAATTCCTTTGCAGCCGCCTGCATCAGCAGGCCGACCTCCCAGTGACCGGTGTGGTAGCCCAGAGCGATCGGCTCGCCGTTCTCGCCACGAATCCCCCCCATCGTGCTAAGGATCAGGTACTGGTCCCGCAGCAACTGGTTCGGGTCCCAGCCCATGCCAGCGTTCTGGGTCATCCCGAAGATGTCACCGCTGGGGCTGTCGAGCAGCATCTCCGGCGTCAGCGGCAACTCGCCATCTGGTCCGGGTGCCTTGGATCGCACGTTGTAGGCGGCGGGGGAACAATCAAGCAGGCGGGAGAATGGCATGGTGGGGACCCATCTGTTGGAGTTCGGCCTTCAGGGGGCCTTCCCCTGTGTCGAGTGAACACAAGAGTGAGAGAGATGTGCTACTTGCCGCGCGGCATGACGACGCCAGTATCGGGGCTGGAAGCGGTGGCATAGAGCTTTTTGGGGATACGTCCGGCCAGATAAGAATGTCGTCCGGCCCAGCAGGCATACTTCATCGCGTAAGCCATACGGAGCGCGTCATCGGCCGATGCGATCGCGGTGTTCAGCAGCACACCATCGCACCCGAGTTCCATCGCCTCAGCGACATCGCTCGCAGCTCCGACACCCGCGTCGACGATCACCGGGTAGTCGGGGTCGTTCTCTTTGAGGTATTCAATGCAGATGCGGATGTTGTTCGCGTTCAGCACACCCTGACCGCTCCCGATCGGGCTGCCCGCTGGCATCACGGAAGCGGCACCCGCGTCCTTCAGACGCCGCGCGGTGATCGGATCATCGGTCGTGTAGACGAGAACCTGGAACCCATCTTTCACCAAGGCTTCCGTGGCCTGCAAAGTGGCGATTGGGTCAGGCAACAAGGTCTTCTTGTCGCCGAGCACTTCGAGCTTCACCCAGTCTGCGCCGGGGTTTTCGAGACCGCTGAGAATTTCGCGGCCCAGCCGGGCCACGCGGACCGCATCATCGGCGGTAAAGCATCCTGCTGTATTCGGGAGGATCGTATATCGGTTGAGGTCGATAAAATCGAGGATGTTGCGTCCCTCGGCATCGATCAACCGCTCACGGCGCACCGCCACAGTGATCACGTCGGATCCGCTGGCCTCCAGGCAATCCCGCATGTCGTCGAACGTGCGATACTTTCCCGTCCCGACAATCAGTCGCGACTTGAGCGTATGCCGTCCGATCTGGAGGGACTTGTCAGCTGAGAGACCGGATTCAGACATGAGGGGAAGTACTGTTGGGGGATGAAACCGAGTGTGTTGCTGCCTTCACCAACCCGAAGCGTGAGCGAGGGCGAGCCGCTCGTTAGCGACGAAACGCAATTGAAAGCCATCGACAAGCTGTTCCGTCAGACGACCTCGCGAGACAACCGTCACTGCCATTCGCCCTCGCTGACGCTTCGGGTTGGTGAGCATGGGGCAAATCGCGAAATCGAAAAGGCCTCCGTGCCTTAATTGCTTATCAGAGTCGAAGGGCCATTCTTTTCCAGGTATCGAGCCAGACAGGCCAGCAGGGGATCAATCGTCTGCAGCTGGATCTGATGGGGAGGTCGCCACTCGAACCATTGGTATCCGGGGTGCTCAGTGACGTCGATCCGCACATCACGGGTCAGCCGGGCCAGGAAGATCACCAGTGTTTTGAGTCGCAACTCTCCGCCGCTGCGGGCTTCGCGGACTTCGTACTGGTGCTCAAACCGAAAGAAGGGATCGAGCTCAACGGCATCGAGCGGAATCCCCGTCTCTTCGTTCATCTCCCGCAGAGCACATTCGACATCGGTTTCACCCGGATCGATGTGCCCCTTGGGAAGATCCCAGCGGTCCTTGTGCCGCATCAGCAGGAACCGCTTCGGGGAATCGGTCATGACCAATACCCCGCAAGCTCGCACCTGCGGCAGCGGCTTCTTGACCGCCATTACTGCTTCCCTTCCTCACGGTTGGACCACCAGGGCAGGGTGATTCCGCCGTCCATGAGAACGGTGCTACCGGTCATGTAGTCACAGTCACTCGACATCATGAACCGAGCGAGACGACCCATTTCCTGCGGGGTGCCGAGGCGTCCCATCGGGATCGATGCTCCGCCCTCTTCCAGCTGTTCGTCTGTGAAGAACTTCCGCTCGCCGGGGGTGTCAATCCAGCCCGGATGCAGAATGTTGACGCGGATGCGGTGCTTGGCGAGTTCGATCGCAGCTGTGCGGGCCATGTGGTCGATGGCCGCCTTGGCCATGTTGTAGGCCATCGCGGTCGGGATCGGCATGTAAGCGTGCGGCGAACTGACGATCAGAATCGATCCGCCCTTGCCCTGCTTGATGAGTTGCTGAGCCGAAGCGCGGAGACCGAAGAACGCGCCCCACATGGAGACATCGATCGTCCGCTTAAAGCCTTCCATCTTGGCAGAAACCATCGGCTCGCGGTCGCTGAAAGCGGCGTTCGAGACGTAGCCATCGAGCGTGCCCATCTGCTTGGCGAAGTCGGCGACCATGGCTTCGACGGCCGACTGATCGGCTACGTCGCACTTGTGGAGAGTGGCTTTGCGTCCGAGCTTGCGAATCTCTGCGGCCACTTCCTCAGCTTCGCCATCATGCGAACGGTAGTTGATTCCGACATTGGCTCCCGCCTCGGCCATTTCGATCGCACAACCTCGCCCGATGCCCCGCGATGCGCCGGTGATGAGGATATTCTTGCCTGTCAGATCCATAGTTTTCCCTGTCCAACTCTGTTTACGCGCTGAGCGTGCTCCGTTCCAGGGAGCATATGGTGTGTAGCGTACCAGTCAGAGCACAGAGGGACAAACGTCGAACAACGGCGTGGCGATCTTTGATATTCGCGAGATTTCGTAAGGAGAATTTGTGGCCCTTTCGATCTCATTCTCTTGAAAAACAGGACGGTTCCATCAGCATCGATCGAAACGCCTCACCGCCCCGAAGCGTCAGAGTGAGCGGGTATCTTCGGGCTTACGAGAGTTTTGGACGCGATAGCACGCTCCTGATCTCCCGCGATTGTACTTTGGGCGTCAGCCACCAGTGCTGCCGGCTGACGCAGCGCAAAGATGACGCGACGGAAGACGATTCTCCAAGGGGGTGACCAATCCGTTGCACTTCGTTACTTCATATTCAATTGCCTCCCCCCACAAGAAAAGAACCGCCCGGGTGATCAACTCCCGGGCGGTTCTGTATGCAGCCATCACAGGTCGGGCGACTACTCGGAGAACGCCGAATCGAATGCCCGGCCCGAAGGACGGAAGTCGATGTTCTTACAGAACTGACAGGCTTCCGCAGCTCCCGCTTCGCGGTCCATGCCGGAATCTTCCCATTCGACTGACAGCGGCATGTCATAGCCATAGCCAGCTGCGTTGAGGGCACGAATGATCTCTTCAAATCGCACTGCACCCCGGCCCACCGATCGGAAGTCCCAGCCACGTCGGGCATCGCCAAACGACAAATGGCTGGCCAGGATACCACTGCGACCATTGAGGGTCGTCGAAGCGTCCTTCATGTGGACGTGGTAGATCCGGTCGGGGAACTCGCGGATGAACTCGACGGGGTTCACACCCTGCCAGATCAAGTGCGATGGGTCGAAGTTGAAACCGAACTCCGGACGACGGTTGATGGCGTCGAGAGCCCGGTGCGTCGAGTAAATGTCGAACGCGATTTCGGTCGGGTGGACTTCGAGAGCGAACCGGATGCCGCACTCCTGGAAGACATCGAGAATCGGGTTCCAGCGATCGGCGAACTGCTGGAATCCGGCGTCGATCATCGACTTGGGCGTGGGGGGGAAGTCATAGATCAGGTGCCAGATGCTGCTGCCGGTGAAGCCGTTGACGACACTGATGCCGAGCTTCTGAGCAGCCCGGGCGGTGTTCTTCATCTCTTCCGCAGCACGGCGGTTCACGCCGTCGGGATTCCCATCACCCCAAACGTAGGGAGGGAGAATGACCTTATGACGGGCATCGATGTTGTCGCAGACAGCCTGACCGACAAGGTGGTTCGAGATCGCGAACAGCTTCAGATCGTACTTGTCGAGCAGGTCACGCTTGCGATTGCAGTAGGTGTCGTCGGAGAGAGCCTTGTCGACCTCGAAGTGGTCTCCCCAGCAAGCCAGCTCCACTCCGTCGTAGCCAAACTCCTTGGCCTTGCGGCACAGATCTTCCAATTTCAGGTCAGCCCATTGACCTGTAAACAGAGTGACGGGACGACCCATGCTGGAGCCTCTTCCTGTTGAAAATGCGGAAACGAAGTAGATGCCGCCAACCAGCCCAGTCTGGCCGCGAACCGATTCAACATCGTCACGGAATCGAGTTCAAGTTTCAATCGAAGCCTCCCGCGAGGAGAACCGCCAGGGACGGAACTTTGCCGCCCGGCCTGTCGGCAGCCGATTTCCGATGTCATGCGATCCCTAACATAGATACATCAGCCGCTGTCGATGCTAGAACCTCGCCGTGGAGTGAGTTAGGATCAAAGGATGCAAAACAAACTCCCCTTATTAGGTTGGCAATTCTCCGGGCGGATTAGCTGTCTGGCGATCCTGTTGTTGCTGAGTGTTTGCGAGGAGGGGCTCTGGGCTGCGG
>CANJZR010000242.1 GCA_947479075.1 Planctomycetaceae bacterium | reverse complement strand
TTACCCGCCGTTCAACAGGCTCGCGAGGCGGCTCGTCGGGCCCAGTGTCGCAACCAGCTCAAGCAGATCGCGCTGGCGGTTCACAACTACGAGAGTACGCACACTTGCTTCCCGCCGGGGCAGATTCGAGTCCAGTTCTCGTCCTCTCCACGAGTTCGCGGTTGGACGATGTTCGTTCAGCTGCTCCCTTACTTCGATCAGGGAGCACTTTATAACCAGTGGGATTTCGCCAACCCGCTGGCTAATGAGTCGAACGGAAACACCGCAGTCATTCTTCCCGTCCTGATCTGTCCGTCTTCTACGCTGCCGCAGAATCCATACACCAAGTCCAGTGGCGTTCGCTACGCCCTCTCCAGCTATGGTGGGAATGGAGGCACTCAATCGCATCCTCCCGCGTCAATCAGTGGAGACGGAATCTTCGCCGGGACGGGGCCGACGATCACCACACCACCCACGGTCCAGCACGGACTTGTCCGCATCCGGGATGTCACTGACGGAACGTCCTCCACTCTGCTCCTCGGCGAGCGGAACCACACCGACACAAACTACGATTCCTTCTACTCCGGCAGCTATGCCCAGAATCCCATGGCGGGCTGGGGCTACTGGGCCTCATCTGGCGGGCAGCTGGCGATTACCGATCTTACGATGAGCTGCTTTGGGGCAATCAATTACCGCATGCCATTCAATTTCACGAACAAGCCCGGGAGTATTTCCAGCTCAACCACATTTGACTCCGCGCCAGAAGTCATCCGGCGCATGTGTTCCTTTGGTAGCCAACACGTCGGCGGATGCCACTTTGCACTCGTTGACGGGAGCGCTCGCTTCATCAGCGAAAACATCGACAGCACCGCCATGCGATCATTGAGCACGCGTGCCGGGGCCGAAGTTGTCGGCGAATTCTAAATCCCCGTCAGCAGCTCTCCAAAACAACAAGAGCACCGGTTCACGCGATCCGCGAACCGGTGCTCATTAGTTTATCTCGGGGAGATCAAACGCCCTTCGGCGTCCCCCAGTGTTCGCGGTACTTCCGCTGGATCAGGCCATCCGCTTCCGGGTCGCCCTGAATCCGTCCAGTCGTGGGATCCAAATTCAGAGTTCGTCCCAACCGGGCCGAAATATTCGCCAGGTGGACAATCCCCGCAGCTGTGGTTCCCGCCACGATATCTGCATTGGTCGGCGTACCATCCAGGATCGCCTTGAAGAAATTCTCGTGGTGGGCCGGCAAATCCCCTCCGCCTGTCTGCTCGGCGATCAGCTTGTTTCGCAGACCATACATCTTCCAGCCGACGTTATGCCCCATGATGAGCACCCCTTCGGTCCCGTAGTACGCAGATCCATTCTCATACCCATCCTGGACGTACTGCGTCCAGATTCGCTGTTCAAAGATCAGCTGCTTGTGACGCCCCGCCGGGTTGCCCTCGTGCGGGTACTCGCAGACTGCGTACTGCGTATCGGGGAACTGCTGGTCATCATCGAAGTAGTTCTTACCCCCCAGGCACGTCACCCGGCTCGGTAGCGTGTTGACACCCAATCCCCACGCAGCCACATCAATGTCATGCACCCCGTCATTCCCAATGTCCCCGCAGCCGAAGTCGTACCACCAGCGCCAGACACCAGGAAGCAGGTTCGACCGGTACGGAGTCACCGGAGCCGGCCCCGTCCAGTTGTCAAAGTCGAGCGTCTGTGGCGGGTCACTCGGCTGGGTTTTCCCGATCGAACCGCGCCGCTGGCTGTTCCACGCCTTCGCCACCAGCACTTCGCCGATATCCCCTCTGAGCACTCGCTCGATCCCCGCCATCACGCACGGCGTACTCCGGCTCTGCGTCCCCACCTGCAGCTTCTTTCCCGAGCGAGCAACAGCCTCGGCCATCAGCTGGCCTTCGCGGATGTTGTGACAGCACGGCTTCTCGACATAGACATGCTTCCCCGCATCGAGCGCCAGAATCGCAGCGGGAGCATGCCAATGATCGGGAGTGGCGATGAACACCGCGTCGACCTTGTCGTCGGCCAGCACCTCCCGCATGTCGGCTGTCGACTTTGTGGCATGACCACCTCCCTTGGCGGTCTCCAAGGCTTTGGCCAGCCGCAACTGATCAACATCGCAAACCCACCTGAGATCGATGTCTTTCCGCTTGGCCAGCAGGTTCAGGTGGTTGCTCCCCATTCCTCCGGGGCCAATCAACCCGATCCCTAGCTTCTTCGAGGGGTCGTCCGCTTTGGCAATCCCAGCAAACGCCCAGGTCGCGGCACCTGCCACAGTGGTCTTCAAAAAATCACGCCGAGGAGCAGTCATCAGGCCTCTCCGAATATCACGATGAGTCGCAATCGCCTGCGGCCAAACCACCGCAGTCACATCAAAGGATGTCTATATCACATCCCCCTGTCAATCATCTCGCAACCACCTCCATGAGATTCAATGACCGCTCAAGCCGTTTGCCTTGGGTGGGATTCTTTGTCCCTCCTGGAGTACCGATCAATGCCAACTTTCTCTGACCGTCTCACCTTGTCCCCATCAACGTCTTCGCGTTCCCCGACTGAATCGCCGTGGACACAGCACTTCCCAACTCCGACTCACGAAATTTCAATAAAGCCGATTCCAGATTGAAAAAGGGGAAGTGCGAGCCAAACAGCAATCGCTCATGTGGAACGACTTTCACCAGCTGTTCGAGTGCCCCCACCTGCTCCGCATGCGAGATATCAAAGTACACTGGCCCCAGCGTCGTCAGATTCGCCGCTGCAGCTGGGGTCACAGTCCCCGATCCATTCAGGATGACTAACCGAGCCTGAGGATGCCGCCGCACCAGAGCTTCAAGCGGAGCCACGTCTACGGTCGGGACTTTCATCAATGGGTGATGCGTCCGCACATCTTCCATCTTCAAGGCGACCTGCACGACCAGCTGTCGCTCTGCCGCCAGATCCAACAACCGATCGCACACCGGATCGTCCAACCGATAACCGTGATAATTCGGATTCAAACGTATCGCGTGCATCCCATGTTGCTCGGCGCACCGACGCACATCATCCTCCCAATCGGGCAATAACGGATGAATCGTCCCGACCGGCTTCAACAGGCCCCCACTCGACCGACACTCTGCTGTCAGACGAGCATTCACCCCAGCTACATCCTGATGCAGGAGACCATCAAAGCTCCCTGCCCACGCCTCGGTAATACCACTCGCCAACAACTTCTCGACCAACCGCGGCGTCTCATCACATGGCAACCTTCGAAACGGCCAACGAGACAGATTCACATTCACATCGATCATGACAGCTTCACTCCCTTGGCCATCAGGATCGGCGTCAACAGACGCTTCAGGTTCTGCCCGAGAATCTGCTTTCGCTCCACCACGGTCAACTCGGCCCCGTACACCTTGGCCAACTGAGAGGCGAAGCTGCGGCCTCCGATATCGCTTCCATAGAGGATGCGTTCGGCCCCCAGTTCCCGGACTGCCATCTCGACAAACCCAGCAGTCGGTTCCGAACCCCCAAGGTCGATTGTCACATTCGGCACTGCCCGGACCGCACGAATCCCACGAGTCCAGTCGCCTCCCGTGTGCCCACAGATGATCCGCACATCGGGGTGACGTTGTGCCAAAGTCACCACATCCATCGGCGTCGACTCACCCGGCTCATTGCCCGTCGATTTCAGCCAGGTGTGCTGATAGACCACCGCCTGCAGTTCGCCGCAGCGGCGTACGATCGGATCGAGCGCGGCCTCGCTGCAATGTCGAGCGGTCCAGAGCTTGATCCCCAGCATCGGGCCGCTGGTGATGCAGCGTTCGATCTCTTGCAACGACTCGTCGGGGTGCTCTCCACTGACATAGGCAAATCCAAACAACCGGTCTGGAGCCAGTGCCAAGGCCTCCAGCACCTGATCGTTCTGCTTCCGCAGCTGATCAGGAGTCGGGTTCGACAGAAACGGCCACCCCATGAAGAAGACTAGCCGCTGTACCCCCATACGATCGGCATAGACCAGCAGCTGTTCGACTCGCTCCTTGACGGTCTCGCCCGGGACGCCTGAAAGGTGACAGTGTAGATCCCAGATCACGTCGGACGAGTGTTCTGTCTGCACTTGCACAGTCTTTTCAGCAGAGCAGGCAACCACCCCTCCAGTCAGTACCAACGAAGTCTGGAGAAACAGGCGACGGTCCATGACGACCTCTCCAGAAAGCGATCAGACAAAGATGTCAGTGAGCGGAGTCCCGTTGTTCACTCGGAGTGAGAAACCTTCTGACCCATACTGAGCATCCCGCGGGATCCCCAGAGCATGAAATATCGTCGCTGCAAGATCGGTTTGCGACACGGGCCGCCCCGAAGCGACATACCCCGCCACCTTGTCTGAGGCTCCGTACACCAGTCCCGGCTTCACACCGCCACCTGCCATCAACGTCGAGTAAGCGTGCGGCCAATGCCCGCGTCCGCGCCCTTTGCCCTCAAACTTCGGAGTCCGGCCAAACTCGCTCACCGCCACGACCAGCGTCTCATCCAGCAGTCCGCGATCCTGCAAATCATCCAGCAACGCCGACAACCCCTGATCCAGACGAGGCAGCGACCATTGCATCCCATAGGGTCCATTCCCATACATGTTGTCATGACCGAAAAAGTGCTGGTCGTGCATGTCCCAGACTTGCAATATCTGAGGCACGGTCTCTCCGGGAGCTAACCCCGGCCAGCCAGTCACCGTCACCAGTCGCACCCCTGCCTCGACCAACCGCCGGGACAACAACAGATTCTGTCCCAAAGGATTGCGACCATACCTGTCCCTGACTTCGGGCGGTTCGTCCTCCAGTGAGAATGCCCGGCGTGCCTCTGGCCCACTGACCATTTCGGCCGCACGTTGCTGATACTTGTCAAACTGTTTCTGAGCCAATGAAATATCCGGACGAACGTCCAGCTGCTTCAATAATTCAATCCGCTGCTGCAATTGCTGCGGGGTTGCTCCCTGGGGCGGGTCAAAGTGCGACACTCGAAAATTCGGTGATGAGGGGTTATCGAGTTCATCTCCGATCCGCAGTGGAGCATACTGCTGCCCGACACTCCGCAATCCACTGCCGTACTTGGCCTCCTTGTTCGTGCCGGTCCTCATGTTCAGCAGCCAGACATAAGATGGCATCGCCACCTCAGTCGGCTTGAACCGGGCCACGAGCGACCCGATGTACGGTGAGTCATCTGCGAGCGTGCCATTTGGCTGCCCGGAAAGCATCATATGCGTCGCCGCGACATGCACGGGATTGATGTGACTCATCGACCGGATCAGGCAATACTTGTCTGTCCGCTGGGCGAGTTCCGGCAACATCTCGCTGACCAGTACGCCCGGCGTGCGAGTCTGGATCGCCGCATACTGGCCGCGTATCTCACGGGGAGCCAGCGGCTTGGGGTCAAAGGTCTCGTGCTGTCCCAACCCTCCGTTGAGCACCAGCAGGATCACCGACTTCGCCGAGCCCACGGCCCCCTGTTCTTCCGCCCCCAGCAAACCCGATAGCGACAATCCCCCACAGCCCAACGCCCCAGCACGAATTAATTGGCGACGAGAAAACGACATTGGCAGGCTCTCAGTGACGGGGAAAACAAGGGCCAAGACGTATGAGCACTTCTCAACTATCCCCGGAAATTGCGGCCCTGTCCAGCATGAAATCACGCTCAGTGAGCCGATACTGCCTTGGCCTGCTGACTGATCTCCTGGAAAACCGGCTCATACATCGTCTTCAGCTGTCGAGCCCCTTCATCGGAGAGATGCCCCGCGTCCCGGTACATCGCATACCCACCCAACTCTGCACGACACAACCCCGTCTGATCCGACAGGAACCCGGTCGGATCCAGAACCGTCACCAGTGGCCCAGCCATCTTCGTCAACCACTCGTCCGCAGCTTTATTCTTCTGTCGAAGCACTTCGACTGGAACACCAACCAGTGACACATCCTGGCCCCAGAACGTCGCCCGGATCAGGAGTCGCGGCACGTAGCTCGTATGAATCGGAACATCACGCACGATCACCACGCGAATCCCAGCCTGGGTCAGTTGAGCGACCGTCGCCTCCAGGCTGGGGCCAAATTGCGGATCATCGGCATACTTCGTCCAGGAACCGGTCATGACGACCATCTGGACCCGGCGTTCGAGTGCCTGCTTCATCACGGCGGCGTTGAATCTAGGGCTGTTCGGACCAAGTCCCAGCCACTTGGGACAAACGTAACCCACGAGCGGCGGGGTATTGGAGTACATAGCCGCCAGCCCCTTCAGGCCATG
>CANJZR010000241.1 GCA_947479075.1 Planctomycetaceae bacterium | reverse complement strand
TGCGTGGGGAAGGGAACGATCGGGCGCAGGTGGATCTGCCCCGAGGCCGCATGTGCGTAGAGAGAGGCAGTGACCTCGTGCTTTTGCAGAACCTTCTGGGCCTTGAGCAGGAAGTCACGGAGTGTCTGCGGCGGAATCGCCAGCCCCTCGATGATCGGCAGCGGTCGCGATTGCCCCTTCAGACGAATCAACAGGGGCACCACGCGATACGGCAGCGACCAGAGGAACTCGACCCCCTCTTCGTCAAACGATTGCTGCCCGACCATCAGCGTCGAATCGAGCTGGCGCGAGATATCGAGAATCGAACGCAATCGATCCTTCACCTGTCGCTCGGTAAAGCCGGTCTGCTCAATTAACAGAGCCGCTTCCGCGTTCTTGGGGATGATCGCTTCAAAACGAGGGTCCGCTTCCCGGGCCAACGACAGCAATCGGCGGTCGAGCAGGTCGCACGCACTTGGCTGCTGATCCGCGATCCCATGCACCACCCGAATCGCTGACTCCAGCTGTCCGAAGAGAATCAGTGCCACTCCACGATGGGCGGGCAGGGGAGAAGTGTGCAGCGTTGCCTCGGTAAAGATGCCGAGCGTTCCTTCACTGCCGACCAGCAGACGCGGCAAGTTCAAATCATCCCGCGACAGAACGCTGCGGAGTGAGTAACCCGCGCAGTTCCGGATCAGGGGTGGCTGTCGCTCGCGGATCAGAGTCTCGTTATCCCGCAAGAGTCGAGTCAGCCGCGACACGATGCTCTGCTTGGCGGCCACCGATTCCCCCGGCTGCATCATCGCCGGGTCGACATCGGGGAAGAGCTTCGCCAGCGGCTCACGTTTGGCCTCGAACCACTCTCCTCCGGCCAGGACGACCTCAATACTGCGCACATAGTCCCGCATCGAACCGACACGAACGGCGTGAGCCCCAGCTGCGTCAACACCAAGCATCCCCCCCACGGTGGTCACGGCGGTCGTCGACGGATCGGGGGGGAGGTAACGCCCGACCTCGCGCAGCTTCTTGTTCAGCGTGTCGCGAACGACACCTGCCTGTACGCGGACGGAGTTCTCAGAGATGTCCTCAATCGCGGTAAAGTGACGGGAAAGATCGACGATGATCCCGTCGCCGAGCGATCCGCCCGTGATGTTGGTCCCCGCCCCTCGGGCAATCAATGGAATCGAATGCTCGGCACAATACTTCGAGAGAGCAACGACATCATCGCGATGGCGGGGATAAGCGACCCCCAGCGGAGTAATCTCGTACAGACTCCCGTCGCTGGCGTACATCGCCCGCGTCAATGCGTCAAACCGCAGCTCCCCGGTAAAGGAGCCGGTCAGGTCTTCCGTAATGCGTTGCGGATCGAGCAAGGGCACGGCAGAGTGTCAGGAGGACGGTTGATTCACGGTCGGGCAGATTCGACGTGTCCGGTGGCCCCTCAAGACTTTGAGTTGGCCTGAGATCGGATTTCTTCCTGGCGATAGCGCTCGCCGAGTTCATGATCGTACGCTTCACGGCCCGTAAGATCGACTTTACCGTGTCGCGCCCGGCACCGGTAGCAGACCAGCACATCGCTCATAAAGACGTACAACGACATATCGAGCAACGCAAACGCCATCAGAATCCCCATCGCCCAGATCGGCTGATGGTAATACCAGGCGATGCTGCTGGTGATCGCTCCGGTCGCCACGCACAACAGCCCCAGGCTCGGCGGGAAGTCTTTCTGCCGCCAGAGATCGAGCGTCCCGCATACCAGGCAGTGATTCGGGGCATTTCCATCGAAATCCTTCTCGGTGACCGGCTTCGACCAGCCGCAGCCGCACTGGACCGACTTTCCCGGTCGACAATCGTCAGACCGCTGGGACTGATCGCAATTCGGACATCGGAAGGTGACGTGCATGGTGTGTGTTCCGCGAGGCGACGTGAATACTGCGGCGAATGTATCAGAACGGACACTTCAAATCGTGAGCCAGCAACGCAGCGGTGGCCTCTCCCAGAAAAATGAGAATATCAATGGCGTATAACACCCCGGTTGCGGACTGTGTGTTCCGATACCTGAGAATCCGAAAGACCATCGGCACCAGTATCAGCGGTCCGATCAGCCCCCCCCACCGCAGAGCCAGCCACACCCACTGAGTGAGTAAAGTGAAGTGCGGAGCCCAGAAAAAGACAGCTGCCGCGAGCAACGTTCGAACGATCACTGCCATGAGCAACAGTCCATTCAGCTGTTGCAGCGGGGCAATCGGCATCCCGGTGGCGGTCAAGTACCAATGCCCCAGCAGCATCGTGGAAATCGCCCCACCGATGATCCAGCCGCCCGACAACTCGCTCACGACGTGAAACCACGTCGGAACGCCCGTTTCCTTGTGCCACGTCGCAGCCACCAGCCCCGCTCCCGAGGCCAGCAGCACAGCCCACGCATACCGCACCCCCGCGGCCCGCCGCTCCAGTGTCCACATCACGGAGCCCAGGAACGACGCCACAGCTGTCCCGATCGTGATCGCATAGAGCCACTTCGTCGCGACAACTGGTCCCGCTTCCGTGGTCGGTCCGTCCAGCTGGCTGAGCGTCAACGAGGCCAGCACTCCCAGCCCCATCGTGACCAGCATCTGAATACGAAAGAACCCCGACGTGACCTCCCGCTTGGGCATCACGCACCAGGTCAAACTCATTCCAAACATCAGTCGCAGGGCGAATTGTGGGATCATGCCCGAATGATAAGCCTCCCCGCCTCCAAACGCAGCTATTCTACCCCGGCTTCTCACGCATGGTGAACCAAGATCAACTGTCAAATGAACAAGGTGCCTCTCACCTCGATCTCCACCCCCACTCCAGTACCTATTGCCTTCCTTCGTTTCCTTGCTGATCTCCTGTTCAATTATTCTTGATATTGCAAAACCGTTGTGGCGGTACCATATCGCTGACTTCCCAATGAAGAGGGGGGAAGAGTGTTTGAACAGGAGACAAGCAAGGAAACGAAGACTGCCGAGGAGGCAGTGAGCATCCTTTGGTGTTCATTCATCCCAAATTGAGAATTTCATTTAACTTCTTTATTGCTCAATCAGAGCCGCTGCCTTTCTTGCCTGCCTGCCCATGAAAGTCGTAGGATAAATGGACGTTCGCAGCGGGTTGCACCATCCGCTGTCGGACGCCTGACTGAATGTGCATCTGCTGAGGTGGGGGACTGATGTCGACCGAATCCAAAACCGAAGTCGGCAGCTACTTCGTTTCCAACTACCCTCCGTTCTCGCAATGGAAGAAGGAGCGGGTCCAGGAGATTCGCGACGCATTCTCTCGACCGCCGGCCCATGCCGTGCCGCTGGGGCTGTATCTGCACATTCCGTTCTGTCGCAAACGCTGCAAATTCTGCTACTTCCGCGTCTACACGCAGCAGAACGCCGACATGGTCAAGAACTATGTCGATGCACTCGACCGCGAGGTCACACTGCTCAAGGATCTGCCCGCCATCGCAGGTCGCAGCCTCGACTTCGTCTACTTCGGGGGCGGCACGCCATCGTACCTGAGTGCGAAACAGCTGTTGCTGCTGCGGGAGCGGCTGAGCCATTCAGTGACCTGGGACCATGCCAAAGAGGTCACATTCGAGTGTGAGCCGGGGACGCTCTCACTGGAAAAGGTCCAGACGCTGAAGGAGATCGGCGTCACCCGCATCTCTCTCGGGGTCGAGAACTTCAACGACAAGATTCTCGAAGAGAACGGCCGGGCCCATCTCTCGCCTGAGGTGCAACGGGCCTACGGCTGGATTCAGGAGGTCGGCTTCCCGCAGGTCAACATCGACCTGATCGCCGGAATGATTGGCGAGACCGACGAGAACTGGCTCGACTGCGTCGAGCGTGTCATCCAGATGCGACCCAACAACATCACCATCTACCAGATGGAGCTGCCGTTCAACACGCTGATCTCGAAGGAGATGCTGGAGCATGGTATCGAGTCGCCCGTCGCCGACTGGCCGACGAAACGCCGCTGGGCTAGCGAAGCGATCGACCGTCTGCAGGCGGCGGGATACCACCTGTCGAGCGGGAACGAACTGGTGCTGGATCCAGAAAAGGATCGGTTTGTGTACCGCGACAATCTGTTCCGGGGCAGTGACATCCTGGGTGTCGGGGTCTCCTCGTTTGGCCACTTCCAGGGCGTGCATTACCAGAATAAAGACGCGATCGAAGAGTACATGACGCTCGTGAATGCGGGCGAACTCCCCGTTAACCGGGCGATGACTCCCACCCCGCATCAACAGCTGATCCGCGAGTGGATTCTGTGCATGAAGGAAGGGCATGTCACCGCCGACTACTTCCGCCAGAAATTCGGTGTCGACCCGCTGCAGGAGTTCGCCGAGCCGCTCGCCAACCAGCAGCGGGCCGGTTACCTGACCGTAACGGGAGACGAGGTTCATCTCACTCGTAAGGGTGTCCTGCAAGTCGACAGCTTGCTCACCGAATATTTTGAACCCGAACTTCGCCAGGTCCGCTACACCTGAAAATCGACAGCGAGCGCCGGACGTCAGTCCGCCGTGCCCGTTTGGCGATTTAAAGCTCAGTTGCGTAGATGCCAGCAAAACATTTCACGCCCCGATGAATTGCCTCTGAATGGAGTTCCCCATGTCACTCTTCACCCGCTCGTCGGTCGCCCTGGGGGCAGGGGTCTGCCTCTTATTGATGATCTCCACTGCACCCGCCACCGCGGAGGATGTCTCTCCACAACTCGCAGGTTTCCTCCAAAAGGGTGAACTCGCGGCTGCGGAGAAGGCCTTCACCGATCAGCTGGTCAAGACACCTGACGCCCACCAGACGCGGTTTGCCCTCGGCATCGTCAAGGTCCTCTCGGCCCTCGAACACCTCAGCCAGGACCAGTTCCGCTACGGCTTCATCAGTGGCAAGATCCGCACTGTCCCGGCCTTCCGGATGCCGGTGCCGGTCAATCCCAAAGCAGAGCCGATCACCTATCAGCAGGCTCGGCAGATCTTCGTCGATCTCCAGAAACGTCTGATCGCCGCGGAAGCCGAACTCGCCAAGGTCGACACCTCAGCGGATGTGAAGCTCTCCGCGAATCTCCTGGGAATCCGGATGGACCTCGACGGGACCGGGAAAGCGGAAGACGGCGAGGATTTCTCGCAGATCTTCGGGGTGGTGAATCGTCGGCGGCCCGATGTCCCGGCACCCGAGTTTCTGGTGAAGTTCGACTCCGGCGATGTGCCGTGGCTGCGGGGGTATTGCCATTTCCTGTGTGCGTTCTGCGATGTGGTACTCGCGTATGACCACCAGCGGATGTTCGATCACGCAGCCCACTGGATCTACCCCAAGGCAGTGCCGTCGAAGACGATCGGCAAAGAGCCACTGAATGCCCCGGGCCAGCCGACGAGCATGGAATGGGACATTGTCGACGCGGTGTCGGCCATCCACCTGATGGACTTTCCGGTCGTCGAGCAGCAGCGGATGGCCTCAGCCCGGCAGCACCTGCTGGCGATGATCCAGACCTCGCGTGAGTCGTGGAAGCTGATTCTGGCCGAGACCGATGACGACCAGGAATGGCTGCCCGGTCCGAAGCAGACCGGCGTCCTGCAAATCCCCGTGACGCAGGACTTCATCGACGGCTGGCACGGCGTGCTGGTCGAGATGGAGGAAGTGCTGGAGGGCCGCAAACTCGTCCCGTTCTGGCGCGACTACCAGCGGTTCTTCGACCGCTCGGGCGACACCCCCGAACAGGGCCGCGGCGTGAACCTCAAACGATTCTTCGATGAGCCGACCGATTTCGACCTGATCCTGATCATCCAGGGCACCGGCGTCCTCCCGTACCTCGAACACGGCGACCTCTCCCACCCCGACACCTGGGAAAACCTCACCCGAGTCTTCCAAGGCCAGTTCTTCGGGTTTGCACTGTGGTTTAACTGAGCGGGCAACTGACATCCTGTGTCGGGAGCTTTTGTGCCCAGAGCCTGTACGAACCTGCGTTACGTCTTCGCACATTGCATGTTGATAAAGCATGCTTATCGTGAGTCAGGAAGGGCGGTCAGATGCACGTCGTCCGTTTTTTATTCAAAAGGTTAGAAACCCACTTTGTGTTATGGATCACTTTCGGGTCTATTGTCGTCAACATCAACCAAGGAGTAGACAAGCTCACTCCCTGGTTGCTCGGAGTCCCCATAGGATCAACATTTATTGCGTTGCTCTTCATGCACTTTTCGCGTGAGATATTTCCAGCAAAGTGGGAAAGTGTCCACTATCTCATCAATGGGCTGCAGCCAAGAGTGCA
>CANJZR010000240.1 GCA_947479075.1 Planctomycetaceae bacterium | reverse complement strand
TGCGATTGTGAAATTTCCATGGTACTGATGTCAGAACCGTCCGCTCAATCCGTCACGAAGACGGTGACCGGGAAGTTGGGACAAACTGGCTCGATGCTTCACTGCCGCAGGGCGATGAAGAGAAATCGCTGTTCCGGAAACGTCGAGAACTGGAACCACTGTTCATGTGGGAAGTGCATTGTCAGCGAGGTTTCCAGAGGCCATCGAGTTCAAATGCCGTGGGCAGGGGGCTTCTTTCACTGCGTCAGGCGAGCGATTCCACTCACCCGCAGTGGTCCGGAGAGGCTCCCTCTGATGTCACTCGAAATTCGCTGGAAAGCGTTTCGGGACGGAGCTATAATTCCGAGCCCGCAAGGGAACGGAGAGGTGGCAGAGTGGCCGAATGCGCCGGTCTCGAAAACCGGTATGCCCGAAAGGGCATCGAGAGTTCGAATCTCTCCTTCTCCGCTGAACAGGGCCCAGTGTCGATGTGACGCTGGGCCCTGTTTCTTTTTGGTGGGGATGCTTCCCCAAACAGTGGGACAGACATTTCTGTCTGTCCAGCTTGTCGCGAGACCTGGGCGACTTTCGGCGATACCAGGTGGCAGGCCCTTGGGCACTTGTGTGACTTACAGGACCCCGTACTTCTCATAGGCTTCAGTTGCTTTCATCCCCGCTAGGATGGCGTCGCGGGTGATGTTCTCGGCGTGGACTTTTGCCCAGGCCTTCTGGATCGCCTCGCGCTCGACGGATTGCGGGACGACGACCACTCCGTCCACATCCGCGAAGACCAGATCGTCGGGACAGAACCGCACCCCCGCGATCTCAACCGGGACGTCGATATCGGTCACGCGCTGGCGGTTCTGGCTGTCGTACACACTGGTCCCTCGAGCAAAGACTGGAAATCCCATCTTCCGCATCTGAGCCACATCGCGGGCCGCTCCATCGACAATCGCCCCGACACAACCCGAATTTCGCGAGGCTGTCGTGAGCAACTCTCCCCAGAGTGCCGAGTGCATTGACCCCTGAGCCGCACAGATCAAAACATCATCGGGCTGGCAGCTGTCAACTGCTCGCAGCTCCAGTTCATAGGGCTTGGGGTCGACGTGGTAAAGGTCGCCCCAGAGCGTCGTTCGGCAGCGGCCCACCATGAGGGTGTCTGTTGTCAATGGCCGGAGTTCAATACGCGGCGACTGGTTTCGAAACCCCATCGCATCGAGTGCGTCCGCGACCACAGCTGCCGTGAGCGACTCCCGCATCATCGAAAGAGTGATTTCCATGGGAGGCTGCTTCCGGGCGAGAAGGAAAGGGGTGACTCTATGTCGAAGTTAGTGGTCGGCTCGCGAACTTTGCAACACCGAGCGGTTCGACGTGAGTTGAACGATATTGGCGTAATGCCCTTCTTCCCTTGCTGTTCGGAACAGATCGGTTTACAACGATCCATGTCATCTGTTTGTGTCGCCCAGGGAGTTCATTGATGTCGACCGGAAATGCCTCTGCGAAGAAGAAATACAAGGTCATCGGGACTCGGCCGATTCGTCATGACGGGGCCGACAAGGTCACCGGACGGGCCAAATATGGCAGCGATATACGGTTGACCGGGATGCTGTACGGGGCGATTCTCCGCAGTCCGCACGCTCATGCGAAGATTAAGTCGATCGACATTTCCGCAGCAGCTGCACTGCCTGGCGTGCATGCGATTGTCATCGGGAAGGACATCCCCGAACCGGGCGACCGCATTGTCGAACTGGGCGAAGGTTCGGTCAACATGCGGCATCTGGCCACGAATGTTCTGGCCGACGACAAGGTCCTGTATCGCGGGCATGCGGTCGCAGCTGTGGCCGCAGACAGTGCGGACATTGCAGCCGAGGCGATTCTCAAGATCGTCGTGAACTATGAGAAGCTGCCGCCAGTAATCGATGTGCGTGAAGCGATGAAGCCGGGGGCTCCGCTGCTGCACAACAACATCTTCACCAAGGAAATGGGCTCGCCGATCACCGATAAGCCGAGCAACGTCGCTGCCAAGTTCTATTACGAGCAGGGCGACGCCGATGCAGCGTTTAAGAAGGCTGATGTCGTTGTTGAGCGAGAGTTCCAGACCGCGACGGTTCATCAGGGATATATCGAGCCACATACGTCCACGGCTCAGTGGCACATGGACGGTCGATTGACCGTCTGGACCAGTACGCAGGGCTCGTTCTCGGTTCGCCAACAGGTCGCTGAACTGCTGGAGATGCCGCAGTCGCTGGTCCGCGTGGTTCCGATGGAGATCGGCGGCGGATTCGGCGGAAAGATCACTGTGTATGAAGCTCCGGTCGCCGCCTTGCTGTCGAAGAAGACCGGTCGGCCCGTGAAGATCACGATGAACCGGGCTGACGTGTTCCAGGGATCGGGCCCGACGCCGGGTTCCTATATGAAGGTCAAGCTGGGCGCTGACAAGACCGGCAAACTCGTCGCTGGTGAGGCGTATATCGCCTTCGAGGCGGGGGCCTATCCCGGCTCGCCCGTCAATCCCGCTGCCATGTGCGTTTTCTCGTGTTACGACATCCCGAATGCGAAGGTCACGGGCTACGACGTGTGCGTCAACAAGCCGCGATCCAATGCCTATCGGGCTCCGGGTTCGACTCAAGCGGCTTTCGCCATCGAGACCGTTTTGGAGGAGGTCGCCGAGAAGCTCGGTGTTTGCCCCCTCGAAATTCGTCTCAAGAACGCGGTGAAGGAGGGCACGCGTCGCGTCGATGGTCCGGTTTATCCTCGAATCGGCATGGTGGAGTGCCTCGAAGCGATCAAAAACAGCGACCACTGGAAGTCCAAGCTGACCGGATCCAATCGCGGTCGCGGGCTGGGCGTCGGGTACTGGTTCAACGCGGGGCTGAAGTCGTCAGTCAATGTGTCGGTGAATATCGACGGTAAGGTGACTCTCGTCGAAGGCTCGACCGACATTGGGGGATCGCGAGCCGGACTGGCGATGCAGCTGGCTGAGACGCTGGGGATCACGGCCCAGGATGTCGTGCCTCTCGTTGCCGATACCGACAACGTGGGCTACACCGACGTGACCGGGGGAAGCCGTGTGACTTATGCCACGGGGAAGGCTGTGTACGAGGCGGGTCTGAAGGTGATTGACCTGCTTGTCGATCGCGCGGCCTTGATCTGGGAAGTCGACGCCACGCAAGTCCGGTACGAGGACGGTGCAGTCCACGGCCCGGGCGGCAAGTCGATGACCTTTAAGGAGCTGGCAGCCAAGCTGCATGAAAGCGGTGAAGGGATCACTGCCACTGCCAGCGTGAATCCGCACTCGGCGGGCGGTGCGTTTGCCGTGCACCTGGTCGATGTCGAAGTCGACCCGGATACCGGCAAGACGCAGATTGTGCGCTATACAGCGGCCCAGGACGTGGGAACCGCAATTCACCCGGCGTATGTCGAAGGCCAGATGCAGGGCGGAGCAGTGCAGGGGATCGGCTGGGCTCTCAACGAAGAGTACTTCTACGATGCCGAGGGGACGATGCGGAACTCCAGCTATCTCGACTACCGCATCCCGACCTGCTTCGATATTCCAAACATCGAGACGATCATCGTCGAAGTGCCCGAGCCAACCCATCCATTCGGTGTCCGAGGTGTGGGTGAAGCCCCGATTTGCCCGCCCCCCGCTGCCATCGGTGCTGCGATTTACAAGGCAGCTGGCGTGCGGATGCTCAGCCTGCCCATGTCGCCGCCGAAGGTGCTGCATGAGATTCTTAAGAAGTAAGGGAAGTGGTCAGTCGTCAGTTTTCAGTCGGCGAGCGGAGGGCGTTAGCCCTCCGGTGCTTCCCGGTGTGATGCGGCCGCGCCGCGTTTCGTTACCAATCCGCTCGGTCAGTCATTCGACGGATGTTGAGGGATCTACTCACGTCTATTCGACCCAGTTCCTTTAGCCCCAGTTCCGTCACAACGATCACAAGCACCAGCAGGCTGACGCCTGCCGCTCGCCGGGGGAGATGATGGTTGAGGATGGCGAGCCAGAACCGGGTTCTCTCCCAGTGCCTCCAGCTGCGAGTGGAGAAGTTGCATCCCCGGAACAGGCCTCCGATCAGCCGGACGCGGTGCCGCCTCGCAAGTTGTGGTTCGACTGGAGCGACCGGGATCAGCGGGTACTGCTTGTGCTGGCTCTGCTGGTGTTTGCCGGGATTGGCTGGCACTGGATCCGTTGGAGATCGAGGGGCGTCGAACTGGTGGAGATCCGCCGTCTGCCCCAGCGGGAGTACGACTTCAAAATCGATATCAACCAGGCGACTTGGGTCGAGTGGATGCAACTTCCGGGGATCGGAGAGGTGCTGGCCCGTCAAATCGTGGCTGATCGGGAACAGCTTGGTCCTTTTCAACAGATTGCCGATTTGAAACGAGTGAAAGGCGTTGGAACCGTTACATTCGATACAATCCAACCTTGGCTGATCTGCTCAGGCTGCAAGATCGGTACAGCCCATTGACAATCGACCTGCCCGGCGGGTAACTGTGGTGAGAAGATTAAGCGTTTGTTCCGCCTGTTCCGGCAATTGGGGATTGTCTCAATCACGCGATGAGGGCGGAGTTGGAGGGTTCCATGCGAGCTGTCTCGTTGAAATCACTGTGTCTGCTGGCCGGTTTCGTGGTGCCTTGTCTGGGGACCAGTTCCCAGGCCGAGGCGGGTGTCATTCCCTGGCTCTACAACTCGATTTTCGGGTATGGCTGGGGCAATAATTACGGCGGTGGATACGGGGGCGGAGTTCCCTATTCTGTCGGGTATGGTTCGATGGGCTATGGCGGCGGATACGGCTACAGCGGTGCCAGCTACCCATCGTATGCACCGGCTTACAGTGGCTACAGCGGGGCACCGAGTTCGTGCGGGTGCAGCACCGGGATCTCCGCAGCTCCCTTGATGTCGGCTCCGACCTATTCAAACCCGACGCCTGCGAATTCCGCACCGGCGAACGAGGAACCTCCGACCGACGGGACCACGAAGTCGCTCTATCAGCCTTCAGCGGCTTACTACGACTACTACACGGGCTACACTCCCGCATACGTGGTCGACAGCGGCAGTTGTTGTGTGCCCTGCATGAACTGCGCCAACGGGGATTGCTTGACTTCGTCGACGAAATCATCCAAGCCCGAGGCGGAGCCCACGCCCGCAGAGTCGATCAAGAAGGGGCCATCGGGGGACGACTTTGGTCCGACCAAGAACGGAACACGTAATGGCACCGGGGCGGGCAGCGGAGCAGGGGACATCCCTGTGAATAGTGAAGAAGCACTTCCCGGCTCTGAAAACAAACCGGCCCCTAAACCTGGCGCTGCCGGAGAAGTTGGAACCGACGGTCTTCAAGAACCCGTGAACAATGATGGCCCTCCTGCGGGGACGAATGAGCAAGGTGGAGCGGCCCCCTCGAATCGCAGCGTCGCCGTTCGCTACAACCCCACTCTCAAGAGATCGTCCATTGCGATTCCGGCATCCGTCGCTCGCGTGGTTCGTGCCGACCGGTCGTCGCGAGTTGTGGTGGCTGGCAAGCCTGATTCCACACTTTCTCAAGTGGCAGCTAAGCCCTAACTGATCGTCGCTGTACTGGGGCTCCGGCCTCGCCAATTGATCTCTCTCAACAACGTGTCCGGAAGCGATTCCGGGCACGTTTTTGCTTTGGGGCTGTGCCGTTCCAGCGAATGTGATCGCGGCTCGTCCTGACCGTCAGTCGATTGGATCGCAGGACGAAGAGTGATCCTCTCCAGAGGCATACTACCCCCTCTGGACGCAGCGAACGTCCACCATGTTTGCGGGATGAGGCTGTCACTAGTGGACTGTTCAGCTGGAACTGGTCACGTCGGATGACTGACGTGTCTGGCTCGCCAGGCCGCTGACCACGACTCCGACGACAATACCCACGGCCAGCGAGACCGGCGTCATCCAGAAAGGGCTCAACCCCTCGATGTGACCATATGCCACCAGAATGGCAACGCCGATGCTCGCGATCAGGCTGCACCAGGCTCCGGCGGCATTCGCCCACGGGATAAACAAGGCCAGGAAGAAGAGCACAAAGATCGGAGCGGTCAGCAGATTCACGACTTTGTTACATCTCTCCAGGAGATTCCCCTGGATGAACATGTTGCCGATGCTGAGCAATATTGCCAGCACTCCGATGACGACGGTCAGCTTCTTCATGCGTGCGACGGATCGCAGTGATTCCTCGGGATCGGGGACGACACTATCGGATTGCTGTCCGGAGTGCCGACGCAGCCACCTCTGCAGGAAGTCTCTTTCGATGACCACGCTGGTCGAATTGAGCCCCGATGACAAGCTCGACATCGCA
>CANJZR010000239.1 GCA_947479075.1 Planctomycetaceae bacterium | reverse complement strand
GCAGCGTCTTGAGTCAACTGGCCAACCCCATTCGGGTAGGTCGTCGCAGGAATCGGATTGACCAGGTTGGGAATGATCGCGACAGGCTTGGAGAAGTCGGGCTCAGTGACTCGTTCCGAGGATTTCTCGCTGCTTGAAACAGAAGTCTGGCTCTCGGCGGTCACTTCGTTCTTGGCCAGGTCCGACACACGTGCCGCGACATAGACCATCCCCGCCCCGGTGACAGGGACATCGACTCGACCACTGTTCTGACCGTCCGTGCTCAGCGGCTTCCAGTCACCACTTTCGCCTTCTCGGTATTGAACTTCCAGGGTGTCGATGTTGAGGGCGTCGTCTTCGACCTGCCAGGTCAATTCCACGCGACCCGGAGAGAGTTCGCGGACCTTCAGCTCGATGACCGGAGGAACATCATCCACCTTCACCTTCAGGCCAACTTGTGGAGCGCCAGGTTGAACGGGTTGATTCTGCGAGTTCATCATGTGAACCGCGAACCAGTACTCTCCATTGTCTTGTGCGTTGTAACGGAACACCCGGTCCTGTGGCTTGGCTCGGGCTGCTGTTTTCCACGATTTTCCGTTATCCCTCGAGACCAGCAAATGGACTTCCGTCGCACGCAGTTGCTTGATCTGATCGTCTTTAAAATCAAAAGGAATCTTCAGGGCATGGCGACCGGTGTAGACCAGCTCACCGGCCATGACATTGAAACCACCGAGCAGGACAAACAGTGACAGGCCCAGAAATGCAATTCGGCCGAGGCGTGAAAGTACACCAGGTGCCGTCTGTTGGACGGTGATCCCGTGTACCGACTCTGAAATTGTCCCGTGCATCATGTCCATCCGTGGACTTGAGGAGCGATGTGCTGAAGTGTCACCGCGTTCGTGCGCGCAGCTACACGCTTCCTCTTACAATCGGCAATTTCCGGATAAAACGATGATACGTTTCAGACGAATCCCCTCTGTTTTTCGGTATTTCCAACAAAAAACACCTGCCACCGCCGGAAGAGACTCTTCCGAGTCTTCGGCAATTGGCAGGTGTTGATACCGTAGCCGCATGGGCTTGTGCGACAGGGACTAGCGTTGGCGAGGGTTCACCATGTAGTTCCGCAGCTCCTGTTGCCGAACCGCGTTCAGCGATCCATTGGCCTGCGGAGCGAAGTTAGGCTGGGAGTAGAGTGCCCCGGTCGGTGGGCTGGGGACCGTTCCCTGGAAGGTGGCGGGCGCGACTTCAAAGGCCATGACTGGTTGAGCGACGCCTCCACCAAATGCCTGCTGCTGGGCTCCAAACCCATTCACGTAGCCAGCGCCATTGAACTGATTCTGGACCTGAATCTGCTGCTGGGCCTGCTGCTGCAACTGTTGGTAGACCATCTGCTGGTCCATCATCTGGCGATCCGCCTGCGACATCATGGGTGAGCCGGGGCTGGCCATTGTCTGGTACTTGTGCCAGAACTGCTGAGAGTAAGGCGACGTGGGGTTCATTCCCCAGCCAGCAGCTGTTTGAGACTGCGAATAGACGTGGTGGTAGTTGTAGGGACGGAAGGAGTGGAAGCCATGGTAGTACGGCATTTCCTTCAGATAGCCGTGTTTCCACTTTTCCTGATCGTCGTAGGGATACAGCTGCTCGTTGCTGCTGCCCACGGAATCGGGGCCCACAAAATCCTGGGCCAAGCCGGTGCCGGCCATTGCAGCTGTCATCAGGGCCGCCCACATTGCTTTGGTCATCCCAGTCTCTCCTTGAATTGGGGCGTTCTGCGGTGTGACGACAGTCGTCGGTATGAAGTCCGCAACCTCATGTTGCTGAAAGACAACCCGCCCCGATACCTCATGGAATCGGAGACTCCCATTCCCATGTCCCACCGATTTCCGCACTGTTAACCGGTAAAAACGTCAAATCGCCTCGTAAGACGAGGGAAATGCCGGACTTTCCGATTCCCGGAGTGCCCACGAGTCACCTTACCAATTACCTTGTCGGTAGTCTCTACGCAGGTCCGTCCTGCATCCTATTGAGTCCTTGGAGCACAATCGATGCGATCGTGGAAAACCCCTGCCCTGTTGGCGACCATGGCTGTGAGTGGCTTGGGGTCGCTGTTTGCACAAGGTCCAATCCTTCCAGTCGTCTCGGAGCCGGCGCCAGCGAGCGCTGCCCCCGAGGCGGTGACGCCGATTCCAGCCGCAGAAGCTCCCGTCCCCGGCTCGAACTATGCGGAAGTCGTGGCACCCTCTCCGATTCCGGAACCGAACGGTCCGCCAGCTGCGGCCCCGTCGTATGAAGCCGCACCTGTGGCTTCAGGGGCTCCCGCTTCCGGAGGGACCTTGGAGGTTCATTCAGCACCCGTTGCTGGCAGCGAAAATCAGACGACGGTTAATGCACCACCTGCGGAATCAGTAGTTCTGCCTTCAGCTCCAGCTGCACAGCCTGCCTGCGATTGCCAGGGAAATGGAGCGGGATATGGTGGTCCGGCATACGGTGCTCCGGGTATGGGCCCCGGGTATGGTGGATATGGCCCAGTTCCTCCAGCCGGTCCCATCTACACATATGGCAGCGGCTCGGGAGTGGCTGCCGGAGTGCTGACGCCGATCTCCAATTCAGGCGGACTGCACACCCGCTATCCGTATTACAACTACCGGGCTCCCTGGTACTACCAAGGGCCACCCAGCCTGAACGTGACGATCATCTGGTAAATCAGATTTCTTCGTGATGCAGACCTCCGAAAGATCGCGTGAGTATTCTGTGCGGGTTGCATCAATTAAGAGGCCCTCTTCGGAGGGCCTCTTTTCGTTTCGGCGTGTTTTGCCGGATCAGGTCGTACCATCCTTAACGAATGCATGTTCCGAAAAGCAGAAATAAGTAGAACCTTACTATCCTATTCAAACTTCCTCTGTAACCCGCTTTAGTATGAGTTCGATAGCAAGGCAGACGAACGTGTTTATACATCGATCACCCTGGAGCATCTCTAGAGATGTTCCTGAACTCCGCACGGACCGCGGACGGTGCAACACGTTTGAGGATAGGAGCGACAACGGATGTCGGCCAAGACTCTGCTTCCCTGGGATGTTCTCACTTCTGCCTCGAACTCGGTTTGTCGTGCCCTCTCTACAGGGAAATCGACGAAGCGATGGGTACCCATCCTGAGTGGGGTGCTGGCGACCTGCCTGTCGGCGTCTGCCGATGCTCAAACACCGATTCAATTACCGGTACAGCCACAGGCAAACGGCTATTACGTCGCTCCCACCCCCAGCCCGTCACCGAATCAGGCCCAGTATCAGACTGGACCAGTTCCGTCCGGTCCGACTCAGGGACAGGGCGTGGTGATCGGAGATGACTCCCTGGACTACCAGGCTCCTCTCGATGGCCGCATCGCTGCGATGCCACAGAATCAGCAGAAGCTGCAAGTTATTCACCGTCGCAGCCAGCTGGTGAAGACCCATAAGCGAATTTCGCGATTCGCGTGGTCCGACCCCAGCCTTCTCGACATTGTGCAATACACGGATCACGACTTCGGGATCCTGGCCACGAACTACGGCTCGACCGATCTCTGGCTCTGGTTTGAAGAGGAAGAAGGCAAGGACGGCAAGCCGCCTGTCGAGTCGACGACTCCTCTGATGTACAACGTGACAGTGATTCGCGATCCCGACATCGAAGATCGTCGAAAGATTGACTACGGCCGGGTGGAACGGATCATCAAGGTCCTCTACCCCAACAGCAACGTCATGTTGCTGCCACTGACCAACCGCGTCATTGTCCGTGGACAGGCTCGCGACCCGGAAGAAGCCTCACGCATCATGGGAGTCATTCGCAGCGAGGTTGCGGCCGAGGAAGCCACAAACCGCAACGGATTCGGCCTCAATGGTGCGAACGGCGGTTACGGGGGCAACCTGAACGGTGGAGTTATTGGTGCTGGTGGAATTGGGGGCATCGGCGGCAATGGAAACAATAGCTTGGGCGGTGGAGGGGATCTCTTCAGCCAGCTCATCGTCAACGAGTTGACCGTGCCCGGTGAGTTCCAGGTCAGTGTTCGTATCCGCTTCGCGGAACTGAATCGCACCCAGCTTCGCCGCATGGGCGTCGACTGGACCGCAATCTTCAACCAGGGTGGAGCTGTAATCACCAGTGCGATGGGAGCAGTGCCGGTTCTCTCCGGTGTGTTCTCGAACGGTGAAGTCACCGTCCTGCTTGATGCTCTGGCAACCAACAGCTCGGCTCGCGTGGTCACTGACCAGAACATCGTAACACTTTCTGGCCGTCCCGCAGCCTTCCTCGCCGGTGGTGAATTTGCTGTTCCGACGACAGTGGGTGTGAACGGTGTGGGGGCAGCCACCACCACCTTCCGCGGTTACGGAACCTCGGTCATCGTTGTCCCCACCGTGGTCGACAACGATCTGTTCCGCCTGCAGATCGTTCCTGAAATCTCGAAGATCGATTCCGGCACAACAGTTGGCGGTATCCCCGGCCTGTCTGTCAGCCGTGTCCAGACGCAGGTCGAACTGCGTGAAGGTCAGACCATCGTTCTCGGTGGTTTGTTCGGACGCAAGGAGAGTGCCTCGAACACCCGCATCCCGCTGCTCGGTGAAATCCCGATCGTCGGTGAGTTCCTCTTCCACACGAAGAGAGCGACTGAAGACGAGAACGAACTGATTCTCCTCGCGACTCCTGAAATCGTCCGTGCCATGGACGCCGATCAGGTGCCGCCTCTGCCCGGTCACTATGTCACCCATCCGGATGACTTCGACTTCTTCAAGTACAACCGCATCGAGGGGAACCCAGACCTCGGCCACTACCAGCTGTTGCCGTTCGGCAATGGACAGGGACCGGCTCACGATGTCGGGCACAACTTCTACAACCCGAATCCGGCTGATCGACAGATCGCACCTCAGGCCTCCGGCGGGGTCGCCGACCCAGCCTATGGTCAACCTGGTCTGCCTCCCTACTCGGGTGGAGCTGGGATGAGCCCAACGCCTGTGCCGCAGGTCTCCCCAGTTGGCCAGCCGATCTCCCAGACTTCGGGGCAGATGCCCAGCCGGATGCCCAGCCGAACGCCTGTTCGATCGGTTAAGCGTTAATCCCTGTGTCGGAACACTCTGTCGCCTTACACCCTCGTTGATCAGTGACGTTCTCTGAAAACGTCACGCCTCGGATCGCAACGCCACACTCTGCGGTCCGAACTACTCGCCTGAAGGGGCTGTCGATGAACACAACCTGGAAAAAACTGCTGAGCGGTCTGATGGCCGTCACTCCGGCGATCGCCATCGGATGTGCACACTGTGGGTGGTCTACGCCCAGCACCTGTAACACGCCGGTCTGCGAGGCCTCCTGTGAACCTGCCTGCGAGCCTTGCGGCGACGGATGTGGCCAGCCGAGTGCCTGCGGCAACCTTCACTCGACGTTGTGTGGGTGGATGTGCCGCCGGTCGAGCTCGATTCCGGACACCTTGCCGCTTGGTCACACGGTCCGGTCACACTACCAGACCATGGAAACCAACGCCGAGGCTGTCGACTTCATCCTCAACTTGAACGACTTCGTGGGGAGCACAGCCACGCTGACTCCCGACGGGAAGGACAAAATCCTGGAGATCGCAGCTCGTATGCGAAGCCAGCCGTTCCCGGTCGTGATCGAACGCAGCTACAACAACTCCGATCCAGAACTCGACATGCTGCGTCGCAATCTGGTGGCTCAGATCCTGACCGACCTGGGCAATCCCGATGCGGCCCAGCGAACGGTTGTCGCGACCGCTTACGGTCCGGGCTACAACTCTCAGGAAGCGGAGACGATGTATATGCGTCACACGCTGAATGGAGTGGGCAACGGCAACAACGGTGGCGGCTTCGGAGGAGGCTTCGGCGGCGGATTTGGGGGAGGCTTCGGCGGTGGGGGTGGCGGCGGATTCTTCTAAGCCCCCCACTGAACCACGCTTTCCAGCGAACATCTCAATTCTCAAACACTCCGCACGAGTTGACTCGTCGCGGAGTGTTTTGTTTTGGCTGCCAATGTGGCCCGGTGTGTTGATTCTCTCGTGGAGTCGCAAGACGATCGCGATTCGATCGGGTACGATCTGCGACACGCGCGAAGACCGCGCAGGCAGGAGTTTTGCTCACGATGATCGTCACGATTGATGGACCCGCAGGTGTGGGAAAGAGTACCGCCGCTCGGCAACTGGCCCAGCGGTTGGGTTTTGACTTTCTGGATACCGGGGCCATGTACCGGGCGGTCGCCCTGGCCTGCCTCGACCGTGGTTGGAAGGAAGACGATCACGACCTCTGTGTCCAGGTCGCAGCTGCGGTGAAGATCGAGGCGTTGTCGGGCCATGTGTTGTGTGATG
>CANJZR010000238.1 GCA_947479075.1 Planctomycetaceae bacterium | reverse complement strand
CGAGCGTACGGTTTGTCGGTGTTCAGTGAGGAGATCACATAGTCACGGTACGGCCACGCATTCTCGCGCGGGCGGTCCTGGTCGTGGCCATGCGACTCGGCAAAGTGGACCAGGTCGAGCCAGTGCCGAGCCCAGCGTTCACCGTATTGTGGCGACTCAAGCAGGCGGTTGACCAGATGCTCGTAGGCTTGCGGGTCGGTGTCCTTCACAAATTCGTCGACAACTTCCGGTGATGGCGGCAAACCGATCAGGTCGAAGTAGACCCGCCGGATCAGCGTCCGTCGATCGGCCTCCGGACTCGGCTTGAGCCCCGCCTCGTTCAAGCGGGAGAGGATGAATGCATCGATTGGATTTCTCACCCAGTCGATCTGTATGTCGGCGACTCTGGGTACTGCGGGAAGAACCAGCGGCTTCAACGACCACCAATCGGTCGGATCGGTGTCTTCACCCCCGGGTGAGCCACCCGACCAGTGGGCACCATCGTCGATCCAGCGTCGCAGCTTTCCGATTTCGTCCGGTGTGAGTGGGTCTCCCTTGGGCGGCATCTCCAGCCCTGATTCCAGTCCTGCCACCATGCGAATCAGCGGGCTCTCGGCACTTTTGCCTGGAACGATCGCCATGCCCAGCTCGCCGCCTTTCAGTGCGGGGCTGCGCTGATCCAGTCGAAACCCGCTGCGCTGTTTCTCTGCCCCGTGGCACGACAGACACGACCGTTCGAGGATCGGCCGGATATCGCTATCAAAGTTGACTTCAGCAGCTGCAGGTTGCGGAAGTTCAGCGGCAAATGTGGTCAGCGGAGAGTACGCACTGATACAGACGAGCGTGCTCGCGAGGACCCACCTCACAATTGAGATGCCGTTCAATAGAAGCGTATTCGTGGAACACACACGAGCAACTCGCTGAAAGTCTGAGAGAATAGTCACGCTATTCAGTATACATGCGTGTTGCTTGATGCGATATGGATTGACCCTGCGTGGGAGTGTCGAAGCTGTGTGACCAGAGTGCCCTTGTGCCGATGTCGTAGTCGCGTCGTTTGGTATTGTCGTTGAGACATCGCAGGGCTGGCCTGGAATCGAGACCGGAGAGGAATCGGATGTTCGTCGTCCTTTCCCGGCACCCGTCGTCTCTTTACGATGGGTTGTGCTCACTCTGACTGAAGACACTGCCAAGGGCGAAAATGAGTTCCGAGAACGAAGTCGATGCCGCCGGGAATGAGTTGCGGGAACGCGAGGCCCAGGCGATTCGCGGGCTGGCCAATGCCTATGCCCGCATGCGGGAAGAGATCGGCAAGGTCATCATCGGCCAGAACGATGTGGTCGATCAGTTGCTGCTGGCGATGTTCAGCAAGGGGCACTGTCTGCTCGTCGGGGTGCCCGGTCTGGCCAAGACGCTACTCGTCAGCACGATCTCCAAGATTCTCCAGCTGAGTTTTCGCCGGATTCAGTTCACGCCCGACCTGATGCCGTCTGACATCACCGGGACCGATGTGCTGCAGGACGATCCCGAGTCGGGGCGCCGGGTCTTCCAGTTCATGCAGGGGCCAATCTTTACGCACATCCTGCTGGCGGATGAAATCAACCGCACCCCGCCGAAGACGCAAGCTGCGTTGCTCGAAGCGATGCAGGAGCGGCACGTCACCGTCGGGACCAGCACCTACAAGCTGCCCGCTCCGTTTTTCGTTCTGGCGACGCAGAACCCGATTGAGCAGGAAGGGACCTACCCACTGCCCGAAGCCCAGCTCGACCGGTTCATGTTCAACATCGTGCTGAACTACCCGAACGCAGCTGAGGAGCTGCGGATTTTGAAGCAGACGACGGGGGCTGAGGAGCCAGAACTCAAGCAGGCGCTGACCGGGGCGCAGATTCTCGCCTTGCAGGAAGTCGTGCGCAAGGTGCCCGTGGCGGAGCATGTGTTTGTCTATGCTCGCGATCTGGTCCGAGCCACCCGACCGAATGAGCCGGACGCCAGCGATTACGTGAAGAAGTATCTGACCTGGGGAGCTGGCCCCCGTGCGGGGCAGTACCTGATCCTCGGAGCCAAGGCCCGGGCGATCCTGGAGGGTCGGTTCCACGTCTCGACCGAAGATGTGAAGTCAGTCGCCCATCCCGTCCTCCGCCACCGCCTCGTGACGACCTTCCAGGCCAACAGCGAAGGGATCACCCCCGATAAGGTCATCGATCACCTGATTGCCAAGACGCCGATCGATGTCCAGGAACGAGGGAAGAAGGCGGCCCGGCCGTAAGGGAATAGCAGGGCTGCGTGATCTCAATGATTTTATGTTTCGAGATCATTTACTGTTCACAATGCGATGACGTGACGCGTAAATTCGGGAGGACAGTGAGTACGGATGCGACGCGGGAGTTCCGATATGAGTGCGTTACGAAGCCATCGATATAATGGATTCAAGCATCGAGAACGATCCGGTAACGCATGGGTTACGGTGCTTGTTGTTTTGGGCATTCTCGTCTTGTTGGTTGTTCTCTTTATGCCAGCAACGCGAAACGCACGTGAAGCGGCACGTCGTTCCCAGTGCAAAAACAACCTGAAACAAATCGGACTGGCCCTCCACAATTATCACGACGTATACAAGGAGTTCCCCCCGGCCTATACGGTCGACGAACACGGCAAGCCGCTTCACAGCTGGCGGACGTTAATCCTGCCGTTCATCGATCAACAGATGCTGTACCAGAGAATCGACCTGTCGAAGCCCTGGGACGATCCGGCCAACGCAGAGGCATTCAAGACCGTCCTCCCGGTGTATCAGTGCCCCAGTGTCAAACCGGAGCCAGGCATGACGACTTACTTGGCTGTCACAGGAGACAATACCTGTTTACGTCCAGCGAGATCTCTGAAACAGGTGGAGGTCACGGATGGGACCGACAAAACTCTGGCGGTCGTGGAGGTTAACCCCAAGCATGCTGTTCACTGGATGTCGCCAAACAACGCCGATCTGGCGTTGTTGCTCGGTCTCTCCGCAGAGAAGGACAGCTTGCAGCACACTGGGGGCTACCACGTATTGCTCTTTGACGGCTCAGTCCGATTCCTCAACATCAATCTTCAGGAATCGATCCTTCGCGCATTGGTTTCAGCGTCGGGCAATGACGAAGTCGGTGAGTACTAGGCGTACGATCATGAATGTTCCCAAAGTGATTTCACCCGACGACCCCACATCGAAACCTCAGTCAAGGTTTGGTTGCATTTCATGGGGCGTCGTTGTTTTGTTCGTTGTTGCGGTGGTCTATCTCCTGATGCCTCCTATTTACCCCCGTCGTGAGGCTGCTTATCGTTCCAAGTGCAAAAACAACCTGAAACAGATCGGCTTGGCCCTCCACAACTACTACGACAAGTATGAAGAGTTCCCACCAGCCTACACGGTTGATGAACACGGAAAACCGCTTCACAGTTGGCGAACATTGATTCTTCCGTTCATGGATCAAGAGTTGCTGTATCAGAAAATAGACCTGTCGAAGCGCTGGAACCATCCGGTCAACATCTCGGCATTCAAAGCTGTGGTCCCTGTGTATGAGTGCCCCAGTGTCAAATCGGAGCCTGGGATGACGAATTACCTGGCGGTCACAGGAGAGAATACCGGTTTACGTCCAGAGAGATCTCTGAAGTTCAAGGAGATGACAGATGGCTCCAGTAACACTCTGGCGGTCGTGGAGGTTAATCCCAAGCATGCCGTTCACTGGATGTCACCCCACGATGCCGATCTAGCGTTTTTACTCGGTCTCTCCGTAGAGAAGGACAGCTTGCAGCACACCGGGGGATATCACGCATTGCTCTTTGACGGCTCAGTCCGATTCCTCAGCATCAATCTTCAGGAATCGATACTTCTCGCATTAGTTTCAGCGACGGGGAATGAAGAGGTGGGTGAGTTTTAGGTCGACTGCGGTCGGGCACTCTCAGCGAACGCCGATTCGATGTTTGCGTCGCAGCAGCAACTCCACTCCAATGAGCGGAATGATCCAGCTCGTCCACGTGCCCTGAATGTAATACCAGTCGGCCTGCACCCCGGCGACTTCGCCAATTCCTCCCAGAAGTCGGATGACCACCGCCGAGAAGAGCAACGTGTAACACCGCAACATCCACTTCCGGTGAATATCAAACCGCCGCTGGACGGCTGTCCTCCAGCCCATTGTCACGGTTACAGCTGTCGCGAGGGCTAAGCCGATGAGTCCCACAGCTGCGATTGGACCGAAAGCGGCCCGGAATCCCATCACAAACCCGCTCGGGACGACGACCAGCAGAACCAGTCCCACCTGAATTCGGCCTGACCAACGATGCCATCGTGGCCAGCGGCGACGAATCGATTCACTCAGCAGCACCAACCCCAACAGCAACGTCACCGGCCCCGCCACGATGTGCGGGTAGAAAGCCCAGTGGTACCCCTGCCAGAAGTAACTCTGCCTGCCGGCAAGAAAGTCCGAATCGAAATTCGGCGGCATGTAGTCGCGGTAGCTGATGAAGGTCACCAGAACGACTTTGAGGGCGAGCAGAACCAGTGTCAGCTTGAACAGCGTCCGACTGATCGATGAGAGAGTCATGTCCATCGTTCCATTCTCCCCCTCGTGCTATTCACTGACCAGCCTCATGGAATCAGGCATGCTGAATGTCTGACATTTGCGATGAGTCATTCCGACACTGATACGTCAGGCCGCACTGGTACCGAGGGCGAAATCGGAATCGCTCGAGGTCCGGATTGATATTGCCGCTGTGTTAAGGCGGAGATACAATGTGGATACATTGGTGTGAATAACCTTCAAGGGGATTTCGATGATCAAGCACTTGGTCAAACATGGAAACAGTTGGGCATTGGTGATTGATAAGCCCATTCTGGACTTGCTCAAGATCGACCCTGAGATGCCCGTCGAACTCAAGACAGATGGCCAGTCGGTCACAATTACTCCCACTGCTGAAACGGCACGGAAGAAGAAAATTCGCGAGGCGAGTAAAAAAATCAATGAGCGTTACACCAAGGTCTTCAAGAAGCTCGCTGAGTAACAGTGATGACTGAGTTTCTGACAGTCGACGACATCTTTGAGATTCACCAGAACCAGATACAAGTCTACGGCGGAATCGATGGGGTCCGTGATATTGGACTGCTGGAATCTGCGCTCGCTCAACCATCTGCGGCATTCGGCGGGGCATGGCTCCATTCCGATGTGTTCGAGATGGCAGCTGCGTATTTGTTTCACCTTGTGCAAAACCATCCGTTTATCGATGGAAACAAGCGTGTCGGTTTGGAAGCAGCGCTGCTTTTCCTGGAACTCAATGATCTCTCGATCGAAGTTGAGGATGACAAACTCATTGAGCTTGTCCTGTCCGTTGCTCAGGGGCAAACATCCAAACTGGAGGTTTCCCAGTTTTTTCGTGAGTTCTCGCAAACCAAATAGAGAGCTCGGCAGCCCTGCAGTCTCAGGCAGCGTTGTCGTCTGATGCAACTACAAACGAATAGGGCCACCCGGAGGTGGCCCTATTCTGATTTAAGTGCTCGTCTCTTCTCTTGCCGAAACTACGCCACGGGATTGGCCGCTTCAAACTCGGCCATCGCGGCGACCAGGGCGTCGACTCCTTCGGGGGGGAAGGCGTTGTAGATGCTGGCTCGCATCCCGCCGACGCTACGGTGCCCCTTCAGGCCGTCCATGCCGCGTTCCTTGGCGAAGGCCACGAACTTGTTGTCGAGTTCTTCGTTGCCAGTGACGAACGTAACGTTCATGCGGGAACGAGAGGTCTTCGCAGCTGTGGGCTTGAAGAGCTTGCTCTTGTCGAGGGCGTCGTACAACTTGCCGGCTTTGGCCTCGTTGCGGGTCGCCATCGCGGCGAGACCACCTTGGGCCTGGATCCACTTGAGCACCAGCCCGACCACGTAGATCGAGAAGCACGGCGGGGTGTTGTAGCAGGAGTCGTTCTCAGCGTGCGTCCGGTACTGGAGCATCGCGGGGATGTCGACAGCTCCCTTGGCGATCAGATCGTCGCGGATGATGACGATGGTGACGCCAGCGGGACCGAGGTTCTTCTGGGCTCCCGAGTAAATCAAGGCGTGCTTGCTGACATCGATCGGACGGCTGAACATGTCGCTGCTGGTGTCACAGATCAACGGTACGTTCGCGGGCGGAGTCGGGTCGGACTGGAACTGCGTCCCGAACAGCGTGTTGTTCGACGTGTAGTGCACGTACGTCGGAGCTTCGCTGTAGGTGACCGTATCGGGGATATACGAGAAGTTGCGATCCTGGCTGGAGCAGGCGATGTGGACCTTGCCGAAGCGCTTGGCGTCCTTGCTGGCCTTCTCGGCCCAGGATCCGGTGATCAGGTAGTCCGCAGTGTCGGTCTTG
>CANJZR010000237.1 GCA_947479075.1 Planctomycetaceae bacterium | reverse complement strand
GCCGGTGCAATCTATGGATACAGGAACGACGGTACTCTTTCTGATGAACCGTTCTACGGAGCTAAAAACGTTCAGAGTGGCAAATTTGGTGACCTCATCTACATCCCCGCCGTCAGTAAGGTTGACGAGCACACCAAGCTGACAGGACCATCAGCATTGAGAGACCTCTTGACCGATGTGATGTCTGATGTTGTCGACGGTGGAGATGCATACGGCGCGTTCGCGGCGAGCGTGGAGACCTTTGCTTCAACTATTCTCAAAGAAAAGACGAAGGATGATCGCTCTCTCGAAGGGTTCCAGGACTCCCTAAATAAGCTGCTCGAGCCGTGGCAGACTAGATTTGCACTTCGATTTCCTCCGCCGTCAGCGGCAGACATCATCAAACAAATGGTCAATTGGGATCTACTCGACGAATTCCACGGCAAGGCGCAAGGCGTTGATTATTACGGCTCAGGGTTCCAGCGTCATTTCATTTATTCGCTGATTCAACTCGGAGCCCAATACGTTGGAAAAAAGGCCGCAAAGAAATCTAAGGATTTCGCCCCTTCTCTCACACTCATCCTGTTTGAAGAACCTGAGGCGTTTCTTCATCCGCCGCAACAGGAGATTCTTGCTCGAAGCCTGATGGCAATAGCCGGCAAAGACAATTGGCAGGTCGTTTGCACCACGCACTCATCGCATTTCGTGAGTCGAAATGCTGATTCGATTCCGGCGATTGTGCGAATAATGCGAACCAGCGGAAACGTCGAGGCATTTCAAATTAACGATCCAGATTGGTCAGCTATCGTCACGGCAAACAAAGCCATTGAGTCAATCGTGGCAAAGTATCCCAAGATGCAGAAAAAGCTGCACGCAGATGACGTACGACCAGAGATGGAGGCGGTTAAACACTTCCTATGGTTGAACTCGGATCGTTCCGGAATTTTCTTCGCGAACCACGCATTGCTGGTAGAAGGCCCGACCGAGGTGGCCCTTATTAATAAACTTATTGACGATGGAAAAATCAAAGGCGCTGACTGCGGCCTTCAGGTACTCGACTGCCTTGGGAAATACAACATTCATCGGTTCATGAATCTGCTCGGTCACCTCGGAATTGCTCACTCCGTTATTCACGATGACGACAACAACAAAGATGAACACGCAGACTTGAACCAGCTGATCCAGGATTCGAAGCATGCTAAGCTCACACTTTCAATACATGCTATACCGCAAGACGTTGAAACCTTTTTGAATATACCATTGGCGGGTTCTGACCACCGAAAACCACAGCATGTTCTGTTTCTTTATTCCGAGGGGAAGATTGACCCCGGAAAGCTGACGGCGTTCTGCTCCCTTGTAGAAGGTTGCCTACCAATACCCAATCATGCAGCGGGGTAGCCCATTGGTTGCGGAGCAACATGGGCTATCCCTACCCCGTTATTCGAGGTTCACCTTGCGGGACGGCTCCTTACTCATCTCAAACCTCAGCGTCCCACCCTCGGCGATCTCATCGTGTGTCAGCCAGTAGCGATCGACAGGTTGGTCGTTGAGCCAGACCTTGCGGATGTAGGGGAGCTGGCCAGCTCCCTCGGCGAGGATCGTCAGCTTTTTGCCGCTGATATCAATCTCGGACCGGTCCCACAGCGGGCTGGTGAGTTCGTAGCGGTCGGTGCCGGCAGTGGGGAAGAGGCCCAGTGAACTCAATACGTACCACGCGCTCAGGGTGCCGCCGTCGTCGTTACCGTCGAGGCCGGTCGGTTCGGTGTTGTGCTTGTTCTCCAGGATCCACCGCGTCCACTTCTGCGTCAGGTCGGGTCGACCCGCGTGATTGAACAGGTACGCGGCGTAGATGTCGGGTTGATTCCCCTGCCAGTAAAAGGCGTTCGGGGTCACGCAGACTCCCTTCGGGGCCTTCTCGAAGAACTCCTCCAGCTGGGCGACGAAATAGTCGCGGCTCTGGAAGAGTCCGACCACCGCATCGGCGTCAGCCGGGACTCCCCACCGCCACTGCCACGCGCTCCCCTCGACATACGCATGTGTGAGCTTCCCCGAGAAATCGAGGTACGTCAGCAGCTCCGGCGAGAACTCGTCGACAAAGACCCCAGCTGCGTTGCGAGGGTGAAAGAACTGCGTCTGCGGGTTCCAGAGGTTGCGGTAGTACTCTCCATGCTGGCGGAATAGCTCGGCATCCTCCTTGTGCCCCAGGGCCTCCGCAAAACGAGAGATGGCGAGGTCGGAGTAACAGTATTCGACGGTGCTGGCGACCGATTTCTCCATCAGGTCGGATGGGCAGTACTGATACTTGAGATAGTGCTCGACACCCTTGCGGCCCGAGAATTTTGATCCCTCGGGTGTCGGTCCGAGCGCTGTTATCTTCATCAGTGAGAGGGCCTGCTCAGCGTCGAAGTCACGGATCCCTTTCTGGTAGGCCTCGGAGATCATGATGTCGGACGGCGTCCCGAACATGGAGTTCGTATACCCCGCCCCGGATGGCCAGCGCGGCAAATACCCGCCCTGCTCCCCCATCTTGAGCAGCGACTGGATCATGTCGCGCTGTTCCGTGCGGGCGATCAGGTTGTAGAGCGGATGCACCGTGCGGAAGGTGTCCCACATCGACATATCGGTGTAGTACGTGAAACCCTCGGCCCGATGCGTCTGCTTATCGAACCCGATGTAGTCGCCGCTGACATCGTTGAACGCCGTTGGCATCTGGAAGCTGCGGTAGAGGGCGGTGCGGAAGATTGTTCGTTGGCTGTCAGTGCCGCCGTCGATGGGGAGGCGGCCGAGTTTTTCGTCCCACTGGTCGACAGCTTGCTGGAGGACCTGGTCGAAGGAGTGTTCGCCTGCCTCGGCACTCAAATTCTCGCGGGCGTTGGCCAGGCTGACACAAGAGATGCCAACCTTCAGAGTGATCGTGGTCGGCTGTCCGCTGGCGGGCTGAGCCGCAGCTGCGAACCCGAGGTCGACACCGACCGCATCGCCCGAGTTCTCTGCGCGGCCTGGAGTAAACGTTGCTCCGCTCCATGTCCCGAACTCGTGAAAGCTCTGATCGGTTCGAGCCACGAAGTAGTACTTCAATCCGCCATACCGGCTGGAGAAGCTGCCGAAGGTCTCGATTGAGCCCTCGATCTCACGAGCTGCGGGGAGGACGCGCACGCTGCCACCCAGGCACCGGCCTTTACCGAGTACGCTGCCGACATCGATGACCAGATGCGGTTTCTCATTGCTTGTGAACGTATACCGATGCACGCCGACATGGCGAGTGGCGGTCAGTTCCGCGGTGATCCCCCGTTTGGGGAACGTGATGCCGTAGTAACCCGGGAAGGCACTTTCATTCTCGTGCGAGAAGGCCGCCTTCATCCCCTTGCGTTCAGCGGACACGATCTCGGCAACGTTCTTATCGGTACAGGGAATGACCAGCAGATTCCCGCCATCAACTGCTCCCGTCCCGACCAGTCGCGTATGACTGAACCCCAGGATCAGCGGGTCTCCGTGATAGTAGCCGGACATATTCGTGACCCGCTTGCCACCGCGTGTCACCGTATCGGGACTGAGCCGTACCATTCCGAACGGCACTCCCGCCCCCGGGTGGTTGTTCGCACACAGGTAAGAAATCCCCCCGGTGCCGATGAACGGGTTCACGTCCTGCCCCAATGGACCGGGTGGAACGCTGGGCTTGGGGGCTTGCGCCAGCAGGATGGTCGGAATAGACGCGAACAGCACAAGTCCCCGGAGACAGGCTGTCATTACTCGTTGAATTCGTCGACCTGTATTGTACACGGATTGGCCCTTGGAGAGATCACGGAAGTCGAGTCATCATCATGCACGATAGTCTGCGTGTCCACGAATGAGTGAGGGATGCGGCTGAAACTGGTGCGGTTTTGAAGTCCGTATTTATCGATCAACCCGCCGCGTCGGCGAGGGCGCGGACCAACGCTACGCTTCAACCCAACCGCCACTTGTCGGCGAACATTGAAGACCTTCCGGCGTGTCCTACCGGTCCAGAGACGCTTTCCCTCGCTGACGCTTCGGGCTAGTGAAGAGGATTCAGTCTTGGTTCGCCTTTTCCATCTGACTTACGAATCGCTCAATCGCCTCAGCTGCGGCTACCGGCTGTGTCTGCAGAATCATGTGAGGTGCATCAATTTGGACCGACAGCACATCGGGTTGAAGCTGCCGAATGCGAGTCAGGTTCGACGACGGGACAACGTAATCCTGGGTTCCCTGAAGATAGAGAATGGGAACCATGCATCGCCGAAGTTCACCGGTGGCATCAATCCGGATGACTTCTCTTAAACGTTCTGCCAACGCAGCGGGGGCGACGGAGCTGAGACTTTTGTCGATCAGGGAACGTAACTCGGGCGAGGAGTATTTCCCGACGAGAGCCCGGAACTTGGCCAGCATCGGGGCCGGGTAGAACATGGCTGGAACGACCAGTCGGGCCGCCCATCGTGGAACGAATCGATGGGGACAAGTCACAAACGAGGCACACAGGATCAAAGCCCGTAGATCCGCAGGTCGTTCCGCCGCAAGCATGATCGCCAGCGGGCCACTGAATGATTCCGCGAGAAGAACGTAAGACTCACCCGTGGGAAGTTTTGGTCGAACCAGTTCGATGAGTTCGGAGTAGGTTGCGGTCTGTTGCGTGGGATAGCCGATGACCTCAGATGTGATGTCCGGTGATAACTCCCGACACAACGGCTCGAAGAGTAACCCCGTTCCATCGAGACCCGGCAAGAGTACGAGTTGCATGGAGACGCCATTCAGACGAGCGATGATCAGATTTGCGACGAACCCACTTGAGTCATACCTTGCCGCCACTGGGGTTAATAGAGGCAACAACCATCTCAGACATGCGCTCTGGAAAAATCACCTCACGGAATGACCGCTTACCTCTGGTGAGTTATACTTACAGTAGTCCCATACTCCAGAGTCCACTCATGTCAGAATCCGTGCCAGTGCGTTCAGTCGACAGGTCTCACTGGCCGGTCAGTAAGACGACTCGACAACAGTCGACAGACACCCGGCCTCCCGGAACGCCCGAGGATTGGCTCATGATGATGTGGCCACTGACCTGCGACGCCTGGGCTATGAAGGGAGAACCGCTCGATGAATCCCGACTTCTGCGACATGTTGTCCGCATTCAACGAGGCGGGCGTTGAGTATCTCGTCGTCGGAGCCTATGCGTTGGCGGCTCATGGACTTGTTCGATCAACGGGAGACATTGATCTCTGGATACGCCCCACCCTTGAAAATGCGTCTCGCGTGATGAGCGCTCTCCGAATCTTTCGAGCCCCGCTAGGAGATCTCACTCAGGAAGATCTGTGTTCACCCGATCTCGTATTCCAGATCGGGTTACCCCCTCGTCGCATCGACATCTTGACCTCGATTGCCAATGTTGAATTCGACGAAGCATGGGCTGAAAGACGAAGTAGTCACGCCGCTGGTCTCGATTTCTTCATTCTTAGCAGAGGCACTCTCATCAAAAACAAAAAATCGACTGGCCGCACCAAGGATTTAGCTGACGCGGAATGGCTGGAAGAGAACCCTGAGTAACTGACATTTTGCCATCGCTTTTCGAGAACACGCAGACATCATCCCATGACCAACCTCTATCAAAATCACGGACTGCTCTTTCGTTACCCCGCAGCCTGGAACCTCACCGAAGAGCAGGGCGAGGGGTGTGTCGAGATCACCGTCGCGCCGGGCGAGACGGCTTACTGGACAGCCACGATCCTGACCGAACGGCCCGAGGTCGCAGAGGTGCTCGAAGCCGCTGTCGACACTTACATGGAACTCTATGACGAAGTCGATGTGTTCGACCTCTCCACCGAGATCGCCCGTCACCCGGGCGAGGGGCGCGATGTCGAGTTTGTCTGCTTTGAACTCTTGAACCGGGCCGAGCTGCGGGCGTTTCGGACAAGTCACTGCACGGTTTTAGTCTCGTGCCAGGGGACCGACACCGAGCTGGAAGAGCTGCAGCCGATGTTCGATGAGATCACCTGTTCGCTGGAGGTACCCGACGGGTTCCTGACCGGGGCGCCGCAGCGCTGGGTGGATGAGGAATAAGGTGAGGACGCGTGCGTCGGGTGGGAGCTTCTGAAACTCACGTTCCCGGATTTGAGTCCGAAGATTAGTTTACCCTGGTCCGGGCATTTCTCTCCCGGGCAGGATGGATGCCTTTCGTATGGTCCCGATTCGTGAGCCCGCTGTGACCGCCCGTCGTATCGCTCTCTGGAAGGATGACCTGTTTCTCGTGCATGACACCGGGAAACATCCGGAGTCTGCGGCACGGCTGCGAGCCATTCATGCGAAGATCGAAGCCTCGCCGGTCTGGGACTCTTGCGATGTGCAACCACTCGCCCGGCCCGACAAGACACTGGTC
>CANJZR010000236.1 GCA_947479075.1 Planctomycetaceae bacterium | reverse complement strand
TGGGAACCGCTGATCGCATTTTCATCCGTGCTTCATCCACAAGTCAGGGGTTCGACATTCCATGTCGAGAAGTTGTAGTGCTTCCCTCATCCGCCGGACATATCAGGCATCGCCCCTGAGGTGGGAAGCAACGTTCTACTCAATTCGAGGACCAGGCTGGAATAGGACTCCAGGTCGGCGGCCAGATCGAGCGTGTCTTTAAACATCCTCATCCTGCGGGCGAGAAAGTGGAACTCTTCAGAATCACGATGCGGTACCGTCAGATCCGTCGCATCGCCGCGTACCATCCGCAACACATCAATCAACCGGCGCATAAACCGATAAGCATCTCGCAACCCCAGCCGTTGTTCCACCGTCAGAACGCCCGCGACTTCGAGGGCTTTCATGGCCTCACGGGTATTCGGCGTCCTCACGTCAGGTCGCCCCTGACCGTGGATCATCTGCAGTCCCTGGACCAGATATTCGATATCCACCAGTCCACCGGGACTGAGTTTGGCGTTGAATGATCCGGGGATAACCAGCTGGCGAATCTGACGGTCACGAATCGCCCGCATGGCAGCGATGTCGAACGCCGACCGTGTGTAGATCAGTTCATCTCGAATCGCCACGATCTCTTCACCCAACTCATGATCTCCCGCGACGGGTCGCATTTTCACCAGAGCCTGCCGCTCGAACGGCCAGGCGGGTCCCGACAGACTGAAATACCTGCGAAACGTCTCGACCGAGACAGCGCGGCTCCCCGCTTTCCCATGGGGACGCAAACGCAGATCGAGCTCGAAGATCCCCTTTCGCCGGGAGTGGATCGACTTCACAAAAAGATCCACCAACCGGTCGTAGAACTCTTCATTGCAGATCGAACGCGGACCGCTGGTGTGACCCGTGTCTTCATAGAGGAACATCAATTCGATATCGCTGGCGAAACCCAGCTCACGTCCGGCACTCTTCCCCAGAGCCAGAATTGCCATGCGACAAGGGCGACCAGCGGCCAGCATCGGCGTCCCATACTGTTGCTGCAGCTCGGCCTCACACACACGTCGAGTCGTCTGCACAATCACATCGGCGATGTCGCTCAACTCGTGGGAGAACCCGGTAAACGAATCCTGATGGCCGAGCACGTGACGCATATCAATCCGCAACATCTCGCGGTCTTTGAAGGCGTTCAACACCCCACGTTGTTCTTCCAGGCTGCCTGCGATCCGCAGCTCCTCGTCCAGTTCCTGTTGCAGTTGTTGCAGGCTCTTCGGGGCCTTGCGCAGCTCCAGCTCAGTCACAATCGGCATGACCTGTCCGAGTTCCTGCCGCAACAACTCCTCGCCCAGATAGTCACTGACCCCCAGCATCCGGGAGAGCGACCCCAGAACCTCGGTCTGGTCAAGAGAGGCGACGAGCGCTGCCCAGTCGGGTCGTTCAAACAACTTGACGAGCAGCTCGCGAAAGTGGATCAATGCCGCCTCGGGATTTGGCGACTGCGGCAACATGTGCGTGAAATGTTTAATCAACATCACTGCAGCACGTAGCTCGCTGAGCCGCTTGGGGTCAGAGATCTTGTTCCCCGTCTCATCCGTCACATAGAGCGTATCGCTGGCGAGATGTCCGGTGGACCGAATCGTCACTCGCAGAATCTGGGTCCCACACAGAGTGAGTGCGTTGGCCAGTTCATAGAGGAACCCGATCGTGTCCTCACCAGAGATCCGCAGCACCGTCGCGTCGGAGTCGGCTTCATTGTCAAAGTCGATTTCCAGCGGCAACAGGACCGTGTTCGAGTCGGGATCGAACTCAATCAGACTCGCCACCCGGCGGACCAGGCGTCCCTGGTTCGCCGCCCGGGCCTCGGGCCGGTTATCGACCATGAGGCAGTTGAGCTCCGATTCATAGCGTGGCCAGAAATCGGCGGCGAGCCGCAGATCGCGGGAACGGACTTGCAGCACATCGATGAACTCTCGATGAGGTTTGGATCCCTTAGCCATTCCCCCCACGGCTTTCCCGGTGAATACGTCTCCCGATTCGATATTGAGTCCATGGGAGAGCAATAAGCCGCAGATCACCGACAATCCGCCGGGCTCGTCGTATCCCACGATCGACAGGTTCCAGAGATTCTCACCCGCTGGCCGGGCGATCACCCGCACGCGGTTGGTCGGGCTCAGGCTCTCGAACTTCGCCAGATGTTGCCGCTGTTCGAGCTCATTGAATCTCTCCGCATAGCCGGGCATCACGCCTCCCAGATGTTGCGTGATGGCGGCGTGCGCAGTGGCCACGGGGGGAGCCTTGGTCCGTTTCTCCACATACTTGTCAAAGATCCGGCGAATCGCCGCGCGGTGCTGGTTGTAGTAGGAAATGAACTCGTCTGAGCTGGGAAAGTCGATTCGCCGGGCCAGACACGACAGCTCTCGTTCGGATTTGGGGAGTGTGTGTTCCTGTTTGTTGTGGAGCAGCTGGAGTGAGTGTTCGACCGTGCGCAGAAAGACATACCCTCCTGTCAGCTGGCGATACTCATCGGCCTGGATGACATCCTGATCAGCCAGCCGCACCAGACCGTCGAGCGTGTTGATGCTGCGGATGCCGGGAGTCTCGCCGCCGTGGACGAGTTGGAGGTACTGGGCAATGAACTCGATATCGCGGATGCCTCCACGGCCGCTCTTGATCTCGGAATCGATTAGCCCCTGGGCTTCGAGCTTCTTTTCGATCTCCCGTTTCATGTTGAGAACGCTCTGGCGTGCGACCTCGGCATCGACCTGAAAAATCTCGGGCTTGAGTGATTGGAGCGCCGCCTGACCGAACTCGAGGTTTCCGGCAATGGGTCGGGCCTTTAAGAGAGCCTGTTTCTCCCACAGTCGGCCTTCGCGGCGCATGTAGTCGAAGTAGGCATTGCGCGTCGTGACGAGCGCGCCAGCCTTACCCCACGGACGCAATCGCATATCGACCCGGTAAAGGAACCCGGTCACAGTCATGTCGGACAGCCCACGCACCAGTCGCTGGGCCATCGAGGCATAACTCCCGGCGTCCTCTTCGCAGACGAACACCAGGTCGATGTCAGAGCTGTAGTTCAACTCCTCTCCGCCGAGCTTGCCCATCGCGAGCACACAGAAATTGGAAGGATCACACTTCAGATCCTCGGCGGCAAACCGCAAAGCCAGTTGGACGATGCTGTCGGCCAGGAGTGACAGCTGCAGCGTCGTGACCTTGAAATCCATCAAACCGAACGAATCGCAGGCCGCGATCCGCAACAGCTCCCATTTCTGGAAGTGACGCAGGGCTGTCATGCGATCGGCCCAGGTCATGGCAGCTTGTGTCGCAGTCAGCCCCTCCGCAGTGAGCTGTTGCCGGCTCTTAATCTCAGCCAGACCTTTGTGCTGCGTGAGACGTTCGAGATACCCGGGATTCTGCAGCAGGATGTCAGTCAGATACTGACTGCCCACGAACAATCGCACGAGGATTTCCACCGCGCGGGGATTGTCGGCCAGGAATCGCAACGTTCGCGAAGAGTCGGGGCCTGCACGTAGAAAACGATCGAGGTTGATGAGCGAGAGATCGGGGGTGGCAGCTTCTTCCAGCACAGCCAGAAGAGCGGGCATGACTCGCACGAGCGAATCGAGTTCGGCGGGCGTTCTGGCCAGTGATTGAAAACGTGTGCGGGCGAGTTCGGGGTTCTCGAACTGCACCGACTCAATGGTGGCCAGCCCCTCGGCATCGGGAGCGGCTCCAGGTGTCAGAAATCGTTGATAGGACGCGGAGTCGTGCATGGATGACATCGTAGGCGATCCATGCGCTGTGATCAGCCGTGATCTTGGTTTTGACATCCAGGTTTCTGTGACCGGCTGGGGGAGTTGATAGACTCCAGGGAACGAGTGCGCCTCCAATGCGTTGCATCGAGGTTGGACTCCGGCTTCAAAAGCATTGAGAAAATTGTGACCGCGAAGTATTCACTGGATCGTGCGTCCGTTGTCATCACCGGTGCTTCGGCGGGACTGGGCGTCGAATTTGCCCGACAGCTGGCGCCGAGGGTCAATTCGATTCTGCTCGTGGCGCGGCGAGAGGCTGCACTGAATGCGGTTCGGGAGGAGCTGCTGCAGTTCCATCCCTGCCTGAAAGTCTCCATCTGCCCGGCCGACGTGTCGACGCCCGCTGGTCGTCAGCTGATCGTTGAGGCGATTCAACGCGACGGATGTCTGGTGAACCTGCTGATCAACAATGCGGGGCTCGGAGATTACGGGTCGTTCGAGACAGCGGCTCCGGAACGAGTTCAGGAGCAGATCGATGTGAACATCACCGGACTCGTCCAGCTGACTCATGCCCTGTTGCCGATGCTCAAACAGCATCAACCGGCGGGAATCTTGAATGTCAGTTCGCTGGCCGGCACTCTGCCGCTGCCTGATATGGCGATCTACGCTGCGACCAAGGCGTTTGTCACGAGCTTCTCAGACGCCTTGCGAATCGAACTCCTGGATGAGGGAGTCCACGTCACGGCCCTTTGTCCCGGACCGACACCCACCTCGTTCAGCCAGACAGCCCGCCGAGTCGCTGGCGAGGATACGAATCGTGCTGGACAGGGTTTCCTCAGACAATCCAACACGCGCGTCGTGGCGGATGGACTGGCGGCTCTCGAGCGAGGTGCGGCCACGATTTATCCCGGATGGGGAGTCGCGATCTCGGGGATCATGTTCCGCATGATGCCCGCGTGGTTGCGACGAAAGCTGCTCGCCCGGCGCTGGCGAAAGACCCGTTCCTGAATTGGAGTTCGTCCTGGCCTCGCTTGCGTGTGGCATCGGACAAGGCGAGAGGTTAACCTGATTTTCCGCGGATTGAGTCCCTGATTTGAAAGTTCACTTCCATGCATACTCGCTCGACTCGACGTTCATTTCTTCGCCAGACCGGTCTGATTGCGGCCTCGGCTTTTGCGGCTCCCATGATTCTCCCCAGCCGGGTCTTCGGGGCCAACGACCGCATCTCCATTGGTGCGATTGGAGTCCGGAATCAGGGGACCGGAAATCTCGAGCGTTTCCTCAATGCCAAAACCGACATCTCTGCGGTGTGCGATGTCGACACCAAAGTCGCAGCTGCGGCAGTCGACAAGGTGACCGGGGCCATGGCGCCTAAGCCCGTGGTATTTGGTGACTACCGCGAACTGCTCGACCAGAAGGGCATCGATGCGGTCGTGATCACGGTGCCGGACCACTGGCATGCTCTGATGACAATTCACGCCTGTCAGGCGGGAAAGGATGTCTATTGTGAGAAGCCGCTGTCCCTGACCATTGCGGAAGGTCGGCGGATGGTCGACGCAGCCCGTGAGAATAAACGCGTGGTGCAGACCGGTTCACAACAGCGGTCCAGCCCGGAGTTCTGGAAGGCATGCATGCTGGTCCGGAACGGCTTTATCGGTGATATCCAGGAAGTGCATGTCGGAATTCCCGAGCCCAATCATCCCGGACCACTGGGACCTGACACCTCCGCCCCCCCTGAACTCAACTACGATCTCTGGCTCGGACCGGCTCCGCTCAAGGCCTACAACAGCCTTCGCGTGCATTACAACTTCCGCTTCTGGTGGGATTACTCCGGGGGGCAGATGACGAACTTCGGGGCTCACCATCTCGACATCGCCCAATGGGGACTGGGGATGGATGAGAGCGGCCCCGTAGCTGTGGAGGGGACTGCGACGTTCCATCCGCAGAAAGTCCACGAAGTCACCGAGACGGTGCGGCTCATTTACACCTACGCCAATGGCGTCAAGGTCCTCTGCGGTCAGCAGCAGAAAGACATCCGAGAAGGAGCCCTGTTCATTGGCACCAAGGGCAAGATCTACGTGAATCGAGGCAAGCTGGAAGCCACTCCGAAGGAGTTGCTCGATCAACCACTCGACGGGGCTGGACTGACCCAGCTCTATCGGAGCACTGACCACACGCTGAACTTCCTCGATTGTCTCCGCAGCCGCCAGTTGCCGATCTGCGACGTGGAGATCGGCCATCGTTCGGCGACGGTCTGCCACCTGGGCAATCTGGTGGCTCGACTTGGTCGCGGGGTGAAGTGGGATCCCGCCGCGGAGAAGATCATCGGAGACGACGATGCTCAGGCGATGGTCGACCGGACCTACCGGGCCCCCAACACCCATGACATGAAGTTTGTGACAAAGAGCTAACCCTGACTCACAGCTTTCATCTGGCGGGCCAGACAAACGTGTCGGCCCGCGACTTGCCGCTCGGGGAGCAGACGTTCCAGTGAGTCCGTTCTGGAAGCAATTCAGAGGGGATTCAGCTCTGTTTTTTGAGATTTTGGCCCGCACACGAGTCCGGGAAAACGGAACTCGTGTGCGTTTTTTTCGGATCACAACGCGTGAAATCGGACCTATATTACAAATAGTCTTTGTGGAACTCC